>NZ_JACJFF010000428.1:0-253 GCF_014164465.1 Vibrio sp. SG41-7
TTCATCGCCTCTGACTGCCAAGGCATCCACCGTGTACGCTTAGTCACTTAACCATACAACCCGAAAGGGTCTTAGCGTATGGCAACTAACCAAGGTTTTTGGTTGTCATCAAGAAGGGTTAATTCCTGATGACTGTTTGCCGGACTCAATTTACTTTTTGTTTCCACTTTTTAATAAAAAGTAGAATCAAAAAATGAACAATCATTTCTGATCATTCGAATACAAGACACTTGAATGTGTTTGTTGTGTTTAT
>NZ_JACJFF010000429.1:0-252 GCF_014164465.1 Vibrio sp. SG41-7
GATAACTACATCAGTTGTTTTCAGTCGTGAGAGTTTTCGTTGATGCCCTGTGTGGCCTTCTTTAGCTCCTCTCGAATTGCGACCACCAGAGCTTTGATCTTTTTTCGCTCATGCTTGTCCTTAGGACTGTCAGACGAAGGTGGTTTCGATGAGTTTTTGGAGTTAGTTGCTTGTTTATCGGTAAGGTGGCGCAACTGTTCCCACAACTCTTCAATCAGTGCGTTTGCTTCATTAAGGTCAGAGGCTACGGGT
>NZ_JACJFF010000042.1:0-42496 GCF_014164465.1 Vibrio sp. SG41-7
GCCATATGAGACAGACCAGCAAGCAATGGAACATGCACGTAAAACCTTGTCAGTAACAACGTTCAGAATCTCTGTATGAGCCCAGAAAGCCCCTCAAAAGCAAACTAGTCTTAGTGCGTATTATGTATATTATGTTAAATTGATTTTGGCATTTATAAGGCAGGTATCTTTGTGTGATGCCCTGCCTCTTGTTTATCTACCAAATTGGTGTTCTATTTAACAGTAAGGCTATTTACCATAAAATACCTAATAAACATATATCCTAATCTTCGATTAAGAATA
Organism: Vibrio sp. SG41-7; assembly: GCF_014164465.1. Lineage (NCBI taxonomy): Bacteria > Pseudomonadati > Pseudomonadota > Gammaproteobacteria > Vibrionales > Vibrionaceae > Vibrio > Vibrio sp. SG41-7. Next base: position 283 of record NZ_JACJFF010000042.1, read on the forward strand.
CGTTTATTAGATTTCAAGCATTAATCGATCAATAGCCTCTGTGATCTCTTTGGTTCTTACTGGTTTGGTAACGAAATCATTCATGCCTACATCTAAGCACGAACATTTATCTTCTAGTGATGTGTGTGCTGTTAGCGCGACAATTGGCGTTGTGATGTTCGCATCTCTCATGTATTTAGTTGTCGTTAGGCCATCCATTACTGGCATAGACACATCCATCAAGATAATGTCTATCGAGTCGTTTCCTCTTTCAACAAAGCCAATTGCTTCTTCACCGTTACTTGCGATGAAAACTTCGTGGCCTTGTCGCGTTAGAATCAATTTAATCACCATTTGATTTGTAGGATTGTCTTCGACAACTAAAACTGAATAGCGGCTTCTGAGTTCTCTTGAAGATTTGTCTTCTTCACAGTGAGCTAGATTGTTCGTGACTCTGGTAAGCACTGGTAACTGTACTTCGAATTTAGAGCCTTTACCTGGCTCACTTTCTACAGATATGCGTCCTCGCATCAATTCTACCAGTCGTTTGGTTATCGCCAGGCCTAAACCGGTACCACCAAATCTGCGTGTGATTGTGCTATCAGCTTGCACGAATGGGCTGAATAGCGACGAAAGTTGTTGTGAGCTAATGCCAATCCCGGTGTCTTCTACTGTTATATAGAATGAGCTCTGCAGGTATTTGATAGAAACATGGACATGCCCACGCTCAGTAAATTTAATCGCGTTGCCAATCAGGTTAAATAGGATCTGTGCCAAGCGGCTTGGATCGATGTAATGAAGTTCACCTTCAGGGATATCGCTGGTTACCGTTAGCGCCAACCCTTTATCGTCTGCTGTCTTCTTTTGTTCAGACAATACAAACGTTACAGTGTCTCTTACGTTGCTCCATTGAGGCGCAAGCGAAAAACATCCTGACTCGATCTTAGAAAAGTCCAATACATCACTGATAATTGCCAGTAGAAGCTCAGATGATGTGCTCATATTAAGCAGTATAGACTGTTGTTCGTCGTTCAGAGGTGTGGATTTTAGGGCGTCTATCAAGCCAATGATGGCATTTAACGGGGTTCTTAATTCATGACTCATCATTGCTAAGAATTCAGACTTGGCCTTGTTGGCTCTTTCTGCGTCTTTTCTTGCTGTGACAAGCTCTGCTGTACGCTCTCGAACGGTCGCTTCAAGCTTTTCTTTGTTTTCAATATCGAAAACAGCACGCTCAATCAGTGGTCTAAAGCGGTTTAGGGTTGCTTTGGTTTCAACACTAAAGTGCTTGGTATTGGAGTGGATAAAGATGATGACGGATTGTGTTAGTCCGCTATCGATACCAGTAATTAGAACAGAGTTGATTTGATCGAGAATAATAGGATGTAAGGAATTGAATTCACCCAGAGACTTTGGTTCAAAAAGGATGGCGCATTCTCCATTGATCACTCGAGATAGCTTGCCACAATCACTCCAATTCATTTGTTCGAAGACTTTGTTATTGGTTAACAGGGTTTTGAAATTGCCTTCGTTCCCTACCCTAGATATTACGATAAAGTCATCAAATTTAATGTATTTTTTGAGCACAAATTCAAGACTATAAAATATCTCAGATATGTTACTTGCCTTACTGATCGCAGAGATGGTTGATAAGATCACCCTGTTCTCTTCAGCCAGTTTTCGCTCACGGGCTTTTAGTTTTTGCAGTTCAATACGTGCTTCTTGCAGCGCTTCTTGACCTTCAGAACCCATTACTTTTTCAACCTATAAAACGTAGCAGACGATACCATTAAATTTCCGTGCGCACTCTCACCGCCAGATAACCTTCCTTGTTCACCAAAGGTGAATGGGCATATGTATGGGAGTCCGTTAAGTGCTTGATTTATTTGATCGCATACTTCGTCCATATCTTGCTTAAGGTTCAACATTGGACCTGCACAGAAGATGTTGATCGCACCTAGTTTCTCTTCTAAATCCATGTCGTTGTAGTAAGAAGAGTGAATAATATTAGCGGCACGGCTTATCAATTGCTGTTTAGAACCCTGCATCAAATAAATGGTGTCGCCTTCACTGATATCTGTGAATAGCTCGATTCCATTGCACTCTGTTTCTCTGATTGAGTGGGACAATTTGAAATATGGGTAGTCGTATGAAGAGCCAACTTTTCGCCCTAGCGGATACACAGACGACTTTTCGAATATATAGCCATCATCACTACCACCTAGATGGAAATTGGTCCATTCGTTATAAACGGTGACGGCTGGTCTATGGTCAATCTCCAACAATATTCGGTTTCTTACTTTAGTCACGGTCCCAGAATAGCGCGTGGGCGTATGGCCTGCACTAAAAGACGAATAGATGGACTGAGAAGCAAATACCACAGTTAAAGATACGCCATTGATAGAGAGTGACTCTTCGGTAAAGATACTCCAGTTTCCAGAAACCTGATTGTCCGCCGCGCTGCCACCAATAACAGGTACCTCAGTACCAAACTTCTTATCGATAGCCGCCATGACCTTCTCTTCATTGCCAGGAGTGGAATGCAGTAAGATAAGATCAGGGATTTCACCTTCTCGGTTGGCGTTCTTAAGTGCTTTATCGATGGCGCTGAAGGTGCTTTGGTTTATGGAGTCGCTAAAGTGCTCGATACCCGTACCATAGGCGTTGATCCCGGAGTCATAGATGATGAGTACGCCTATCACTGGGCCGGAGTGGAACCCAGTTTCGGTCATAATGCCGTGACAAGTGGTGCAGCCATGTATTGGGGTGTTAGGGAGAGCATCTACGAAATATCTCTGCACAGCGAGTGTTGAGTACTCTTCTGTGCAGTAGCAAATAAGACAGGCAATATCGTCAGGGTTTTCTACCCCATTGAGCAACTCATCTACTGCGATTTTATCGTCTAGGGAATAAGAGACTTTTGATAGAAATTTCATAGATTCCGGGAAACTTTATTAATGTCCTCTTTATAACACTTTAATGCATGGTGTTTCACTGATTTGGTACATATTTCTATCAAAAGAACCGAGGCGTGACTCAGTTTTCCCTCTATTACTCTTTAGAAAGGTTTACGGAAAACGTGCTTATCTGTTGTGGAAATGTAACTGTTATTGAGGAGGTCTTATCATTAGTTTGTAACAGCCAATTCGATGGCCCTTTTTCTTCTAGAATTCCGCTCTCATTGTAGCTAATGATAAATTTGCCAGTTTTAGATGTTTCGATTGAATACCCTGATCTATCGCCCGAAATTAAAACATTATGATTATCAATACCAAATTCACACGGTTTTGAAATTATACAGCTTACTGTTTCGTTATTGTCGTATGTTACTGTTCTCCAAGTAAATGCCGCTATTAAAATAACCAACATGCCGATAATTTGTACGAGCCTGCCCTTTGTTAGCTTTTGTGCCGCCATTATAATCTTTACTCCTTGTTACAAAGTTCAAAGTTTTTAAATAAAAATCCAATTCCAGACCAAGCGTAAGGTTACTACTCTGTCATTGATTTGTTAATTCAAGTATAGTGTCGCGTTGAAAATGCCACTTTTTTTCAAAATCAGCAAGTGGAAATAAAGCCCTGAATAGGCTGAATTTCCTTTTCTAATTTGGGTGGCATTACGACGTGAGTCGTGTTGGAAGTAAAGTGTAGTAAATAAGAAATTGGAAGCATGCAAATGAGCCAAGAAAAGCAGCTTGAACAAAACTACAACTATACGGTCGTCCGTCAATTTACCCTCGTTACAATTTTGTGGGGTATTGTCGGTATGGGCGTTGGTGTTTTGATTGCCGCTCAATTAGTTTGGCCACAGCTAAACTTTGATACGCCGTGGTTGACGTACAGTCGTTTACGTCCCCTGCATACTAATGCGGTTATTTTTGCGTTCGGTACAAGTGCGCTGTTTGCAACATCATATTATGTTGTGCAACGTACCTGTCAGACGCGTCTCTTTGGTGGCCCTCTCGTAGCCTTTACCTTTTGGGGTTGGCAAGCGATTATCCTGTCCGCTGCAATTACTTTACCGTTAGGTTTAACCTCTGGTAAAGAATATGCAGAACTTGAATGGCCAATCGATATTGCTATTACTCTTGTGTGGGTAGCTTACGCAGTCGTGTTCTTTGGAACCATGATTAAACGTAGGACATCGCACATTTATGTAGCAAACTGGTTCTTCGGAGCCTTCATCATCACGGTTGCCGTGTTGCACATAGTTAACAGCTTAGCTGTTCCTGTATCTGCGTTTAAATCTTACTCGATTTATGCAGGTGCAATTGATGCAATGGTGCAATGGTGGTACGGACACAATGCGGTAGGCTTCCTATTGACAGCTGGTTTCCTAGGTATGATGTATTACTTCGTTCCTAAACAAGCTGGTCGCCCTGTTTACTCTTACCGTTTGTCGATTGTTCACTTCTGGGCTCTTGTGTCACTGTATATCTGGGCTGGTCCTCACCACCTACACTACACTGCACTTCCAGACTGGACTCAGTCTCTAGGTATGGTTATGTCTTTGGTTCTGTTTGCTCCATCTTGGGGTGGCATGATCAACGGTATTATGACTCTATCTGGTGCGTGGCATAAGCTACGTTACGACCCAATCCTACGTTTCCTTATCGTTTCTCTATCATTCTACGGCATGTCGACTTTCGAAGGCCCTATGATGGCAATTAAAACGGTTAACGCGCTATCTCACTACACGGACTGGACTATCGGTCACGTTCACTCTGGTGCGTTAGGTTGGGTTGCTATGGTTTCTATCGGTTCGGTTTACCACTTAGTTCCTAAACTATTTGGTCAAGAGCGTATGTACTCTGTATCCCTAATCAATGTTCACTTCTGGTTAGCAACGATTGGTACGGTTTTCTACATTGTTGCAATGTGGATTTCTGGTGTGATGCAAGGTCTGATGTGGCGCGCAGTTAACTCTGACGGTACATTGACTTACAGCTTCGTAGAGTCTGTAGAAGCTTCTTACCCGTTCTACTTTGTACGTTTCTTAGGTGGTCTTATCTTCCTATCTGGTATGTTCTTACTGGCATACAACACGTACAAAACTGTTTCTGCACCTAAAGATAGCCTTAAAGCTATCCCTCAACCGGCTTAAGGAGATTTAGAATGAGCTCAAATTCAAATAATCGCCATGAGTTGGTCGAGAAAAACGTTGGTCTACTCGCGATCTTAATCGTTATCGCAATCAGCTTTGGTGCTTTAGTAGAAATCACCCCGCTTATTTTCCAAAAGCAAACGACTGAACCTGTAGAAAACCTACGCGTTTACTCTGCTCTGGAAATGGAAGGTCGTGATATTTACATTCGTGAAGGTTGTAACGTATGTCACAGCCAAATGATTCGTCCTTTCCGCTCTGAAACTGAACGTTACGGTCACTACTCTGTAGCTGGCGAAAGTGTTTGGGAACATCCATTCCTATGGGGTTCTAAGCGTACTGGCCCAGATCTAGCGCGTGTTGGTGATCGTTACTCTGATGAGTGGCACCGTGTTCACCTTCTCGACCCTCGCGAACTTGTTCCTGAATCAAACATGCCTGGTTTCCCATGGCTTGCTGAGAATGTACTTGATGGCAAATTGACTAAGCAGAAGCTTGAAATCTTCCGTAATCAATTTGGTGTTCCTTACACAGACGAACAAATTGCTAACGCTAAACAAGATGTTGAAGGAAAAACAGAGATGGATGCAATCATCGCTTACCTTCAATCGCTTGGCCACGCAATGAAATAAGGAATAATTATGGACATTATTACATTTCAAAGTGTTTGGACTGTTACTGTTTTTGCTTGTTTCATCGGCATCGTTTGGTGGGCTTTCGGTAAAAATCGTAAGTCGCGCTTCGACGAAGATGCAAACCTAGTGTTCGCTGATGAAGCACCTGCGAAAGATAAAAATCAAGGAGTGACGAAGTAATGAGTACATTCTGGAGTATTTGGGTAACAGTCATCACAATCGGTACGCTGATTGGCTGTGCAGCCTTACTTCGTTGGTGTTCCAACGATAAAACAGGTGTAGAAGAAGGTCATGACATGGGCCATGAATACGATGGTATTCGTGAGCTTAATAACCCACTACCTAAATGGTGGACATACCTTTTCGTTAGCACAATTGTGTTTGCAGCTGTTTATCTTGCTCTATACCCGGGCCTTGGCAACTTTAAAGGTCTACTAGGTTGGACGAGTTCAAACCAAACAGTTCGTAGCGTAGAAGAGTCTCGCTCTGCAATCGCTGCAGCTCAAGCTAACAAACAGTTAGATGAGTACGCAAAAGAGCTTGATGACGCGAACACTTACTTTGGCGAAGCATTTAAAAAGCTAGCTCATGATGAGAACGGTCTTCGTTCTGTTCCTGACATTGCATCAGATGCTGACGCAATCAAAGTTGGTCAACGCTTGTTCCTGCAAAACTGTTCTCAGTGTCATGGTTCTGATGCTCGTGGTCAAAAGGGCTTCCCTAACTTGACTGACGATGCATGGCTATATGGCGGTGAACCACAAGCGATCGTTACTACCATCATGCATGGTCGTGTCGGTCAAATGCCAGCGTGGAAAGACGCACTTGGCGAAGAAGGCGTTAAAGAAGTGGTTAGCTACACTCTTAGCCTTTCTGGTCGTAGCGTGAACGTACGTGAAGCAGAAGCTGGTAAAGCACGTTTCGTAGTGTGTGCTGCGTGTCATGGTACAGATGGTAAGGGTAACCCTGCTGTTGGTGCACCTGACCTAACAGACCGCGATTGGTTGTTTGGCGATTCTCGTGCTGATGTAACTGAAACAGTAATGAACGGTCGTTCTGGTGTAATGCCGGCTTGGAAGGACATCCTCGGTGAGGATAAGGTACAGCTCGTCGCTGCCTACGTCTGGAGCCTCAGCAACTCAGATAAAGAGTAACATAATAATAACAGCCCCTTCTTAAGGGGCTGTCTTTCTTTTACAGTTATAACCTTAAGTGTTTGTAAAAATTAGTTTTATTTCATTGGATATATTGAGAATAATAATATGGTACAACCTTGGTATAAGCAGTTTTGGCCGTGGTTTTTGATCTTCCTAACCGTTGGCGTTTCTATGCTAACATTGGTTCGAGTCGCGATACTTACCAACCATTCAGTTAACGTTGTCACTGAAGATTACTATAAAAAAGGTAAAGGTATTAATGTCGACATTTCAAAAGTAAACGTTGCTAAAAAGCTTGGCCTATCAGCTTCAGTTAGCGAGAAAGGTAACTCAGTTATCATTACCCTAGACAAAGGCAAGCTAGACCACTTCCCTGCTATTAGCGCAATGTTCGTGCACCGAACGCTCCCTGACCGTGATTTTACTCAGCTACTGACCGCTGATGCGAGCGGCAACTACACGTTGACTCTGGACCATGAAATGCAAGGTCCATGGTTTATCGAGCTTTCTCCGCATGATTCTGAATGGTTAGTGCAAGGTCGCATGAACTTCCCAATTGATACTCCTACTCAACTAACGAACTAAAGCTTATGTGTGAATCCTGTTATCACTGCGGTGAAGATGTACCAGCGGAAACGGATTTTAAAGTAGAAATCTTAGGATCGGTTCGACCGATGTGTTGTCCAGGTTGCGAAACCGTAGCCCAGACAATCGTTGATAGCGGTTTGGTCTCTTATTACCAATATCGTACCGCTCCGGCTGAGAAAGCGGATCTAGTTCCAGAGCAACTTCTAGCACTCAGTCATTACGACAACGAAGATGTTCAATTGGAGTTCGTCCGTAACTCTGAAAATACTTCTGAAGTGACATTGTCACTAGAAGGTGTCTCTTGTGCTGCTTGTGCATGGCTTATTGAGAAGCAAGTCTCTTCAAAGTTAGGGGTTGTTAGTATTCGTGTTAATACCACGACTAACCGCGCCCTGCTCAGCTGGGACAACACTCAGGCTAAACTGAGCGAGCTGTTGTCTGCAATCCATACCCTAGGCTACAAAGCCGCTCCATTCGAGGCTGATCAACAAGAAGCCGCCTATCATCGATCGATGAAGAATTATCTCTATCGTCTTGGTATTGCTGGTTTAGCGACCATGCAAGTCATGATGTTAGCTGTAGCACTCTACCTCGAAGTATTTGGCAGCCTTGAACCTGAATTCAAAAGTTACTTCCGTTGGGTAAGTTTGATCTTCGCAACACCTGTTCTCCTATACTCTGCGTTGCCTTTCTATATTAATGCGTGGCGCAGTATTAAAGGCCGAACATTGGGTATGGATGTACCCGTTTCGATCGCTCTGCTATTTGCTTACGTTGCGAGTTTAGTGGCAACAGTGACAGAGCAAGGTGAAGTGTTCTTTGAATCTATCTCGATGTTCACCTTCTTCTTGTTGCTTGGTCGTTTCCTTGAGATGCGCGCGCGTCGTAAAGCTGCAGCAGCTAGCGGTAACCTGCTTAAGCTCGTTCCTGCGATGGCGACAACGCTAGATGGTGAGCAAGTACCGGTAAAAACCTTAAAAGTTGGCGACCAGATTCGCGTTCTACCGGGGGAACATATTCCCGCAGATGGCAAAGTATTGTCTGGCAGAATTCATATCGATGAATCCATGCTGACTGGCGAATCTATCCATGTGGTTAAGAATGAAGGTGATACGGTCTTTGCTGGCACATTGAATGGTGATGAATCGTTTGAATTGGAAGTGATGACCTCTAAAGCGGATTCGGTTATTTCTAATATCGTTCGTCTTCAAGATGAAGCTCAATTGTCTAAACCCCGAATTGCTGAAATCGCCGATGTGGTGGCTCGATACTTTGTCGCGGTTATCTTAATCATTTCATTCGGGACTTGGTTCTACTGGCATCAAACACGACCAGAGGACGCTTTCTGGATCATGCTTTCAGTATTAGTGGCGACCTGCCCTTGCGCTCTTTCTCTTGCGACGCCGACCGCGATTACTTGCTCAACTTCTCGTATGGGTAACTTTGGTATTTTGCTGCGCAAAGGTCACGTATTTGAAACTTTGTGTAAGGTAAACCACTTGATCATCGATAAAACGGGCACTCTGACTGAAGGTGATATTCGTATCAGTAAAGTTGAGACGTTTGCTGACCTTGATAAAAACACTTGTTTGCAAGTTGCAGCAAGCCTAGAGCAACACGCTAACCACCCTATCGCTAAAGCGTTCAAAACTTATATTTCTGATGGTATCGAAGTAGAGTCGGTAAACAACGTGATTGGCTCGGGCATTACTGGCGAGTTGAATGGGCAAGAAGTGGCGATTGGTAGCAGCGAGTTCATTCTAGGTGAAGCTCAGCCATCTGAAAGTAATGGTATTTACTTGTCGATGTCTGGTCGTCATATTGCAACATTCACTTATGAAGATCCGATTCGTAAAGAAAGTATCGAGTTCATTAAGCAATTCAAAGAAGCGGGAATCAAAACCACGCTGCTGACTGGCGACTCTTTGATTAATGCGAAGCCTGTTGCAGCAGAGATTGGTATTACTGACATTGTTGCTAACGCGAAGCCGGAAGACAAGCTGGCTTATTTAAACTCTAGAGACGCAAGTGACATCACCATGATGGTTGGTGACGGTATTAATGACGCCCCTATTCTGGCCGGTGCTCACCTGTCTGTTGCTATGGGCGGCGGAACTGATGTGGCGAAAGCCTCTGCGGATATGGTGCTATTGGGTGATAAGCTCGATAGATTACTTAAGTCCCGTACTTTGGCGCTAAAAACGCGTAGGATAATCCGTGAAAACCTAGCTTGGTCACTAGGATATAACTTACTTATTCTTCCATTGGCTGTCGCAGGCTTGGTTGCTCCATACATTGCCGTTGTTGGCATGTCTGCTAGCTCTATTATTGTAGTATCTAACTCGTTAAGGCTTTTAAAAGAGCAAGGTAAATAATGGAAAGTTTATACATACTCATTCCAATTGCGATCGTACTTGTATGTATCGCGGTTGGAATCTTTCTATGGGCAGTGAAGAGCGAGCAGTTTGAAGACCTTGAACGCCAAGGCCATAACATTCTGTTTGATGAAGATACTAATGTTCATCATCATTCTGATAGTAAACCTGTCAAGAATGAGAAAGCTAACGTAGAAAGCCAAACTAACTTAGACAAAAATAACGATGACGCCTGATTGGATTGGCGCTTTTGTTGTTGGATTGATCGGCGCAGGCCATTGCATGGGAATGTGTGGTGGTATTGCGTCGCTTCTTTCGATTGGCAACAGTAAACCTTCCCCTGTCATTCCCCTGCTTTATAACTTAGGGCGCTTGCTAAGCTATGCTGTGATTGGCGGTGTGATTGGCGGTGCAATCTCTTCGATAGGTCAGCTAAGCGATTTTAACGCTCTGCTAGGTTGGCTGCGATTATTTGCTGCTGGCTTTATGATCGTCTTAGGTTTGTATATCGGTAAATGGTGGTTCGGCTTGTTGTTCTTTGAAAAAGTCGGACAGAAGTTATGGCGCTATATCTCTCCTTTAGGCAAATCATTTCTACCATTGAAGCACCCTAGCCATGCTTTACCTTTTGGTTTTATCTGGGGTTGGCTTCCATGTGGCCTTGTTTACTCAATGCTAACGTGGGCGGCAGTGTCAGGAAGTTGGTATAACGGAGCGGGTATCATGCTTGCTTTCGGTTTAGGTACTCTTCCAGCAATGCTCACGGTTGGAATGGGCGCCAATTTCCTCAAAAAACTGCAACAAGCTGACTTATTTCGCCAGTTTGGCGCAATTTTAATCCTTATTTACGGCTTCTATACCGGTTATATGGCGCTACAGCTCATTATTTATACCGTATAGCGGAGTCTTTAATCCGGTTTTTTTACTACCCTTTAGGATTAAGGAATGCTAAAATATTGACGTATATCAAATAGTGAAAGATTGTTATGATTTCTGAAAAGCCTGTGACGAAACGAGTTCAGTCTGGTGGCTGTGCGATCCACTGCCAAGATTGTAGTATTAGCCAACTCTGTATCCCATTTACTTTGAATGAATCTGAGCTAGATCAACTTGATCAGATCATTGAAAGAAAGAAACCTATTCAAAAAGGCCAAGAGCTATTTAAAGCGGGAGACGAACTTAAATCTCTTTATGCTATTCGCTCTGGAACGATTAAAAGCTATACGATTACCGAGCAAGGTGATGAGCAGATTACTGCATTCCACTTAGCGGGCGATCTTGTTGGCTTTGACGCGATCACGGGTGACGAACACCCTAGTTTCGCTCAAGCTTTGGAAACTTCTATGGTATGTGAAATTCCATATGAGATTCTCGATGACTTATCAGGGAAAATGCCTAAATTGCGTCAGCAGATTATGCGTTTGATGAGTAATGAGATTAAAGGTGACCAGGAAATGATTCTGCTTCTTTCTAAAAAGAACGCGGAAGAGCGCCTTGCGGCATTCCTTTACAACCTTTCAACTCGCTTCTCTCAGCGTGGCTTCAGCCCTCGTGAGTTCCGCTTAACGATGACTCGTGGCGATATTGGTAACTACCTTGGTTTGACTGTTGAAACAATCAGCCGTCTGTTAGGTCGTTTCCAAAAAGCGGACATCTTGAGCGTTAAAGGCAAATACATCACTATCGAAGATCACGATGCGTTGATGGAACTTGCTGGCGTTTCAAAAGAATAGTCTAGATATCAATGATGTAGTTCAATAATGAGCTACATCATGTTTCTCTCTTAAAACCTCTTATATTTCTCTTATTCTCTCCATAACTACGCTACATTATTTATATGTTCGGTCTGAAAAGTAGGCTTAGTTATGAGTATCTATAACAAAATTTTAGTTGTCGCAGACATTAATCACGATGAGCAACCTGCTCTAGTTCGTGCTATCCAACTTGCCAAGAAAAGCACCTCAACAAGCCACATCACTTTCTTTTTGTCGATCTACGATTTCTCGTATGAAATGACATCTATGCTCTCTGTCGATGAGAGAGACGCAATGCGCAAAGGCGTAATTCATCAGCGTGAAATTTGGATGAATAAGGTTGCTGCTCCTTACCTTGATGATTCTATTGAATTTAACGTACAAGTGGTTTGGCATAATCGCCCGTATGAAGCGATCATTGCTGAGGTTTACAGTGGTGAGCATGACATTTTGATCAAAGGCACGCGTAAGCACGATACCTTAGAATCGGTCATATTTACTCCAACCGACTGGCATCTATTAAGAAAGTGCCCTAGCCCAGTGCTGTTGGTTAAAAATGATTTCTGGCCAGAACACGCGAAGATCTACGCTTCCGTTCATGTAGGCTCTGAAACAGAAGCTCACTTAGAGCTCAATGATACGATGGTCGACAGATTACTTGAGATCACTGGTCGTTTGGATGCTGAACCGTTCTTGGTGAACGCCTACCCGGTGACACCGGCGAATATCACAATCGAATTGCCAGAGTTTGACCCAACCTCTTATACTGATGCAGTTCGTGGCCACCACTTAACCGCGATGAAAGCACTACGCCAGAAACACGGTATGTGTGAAGAGCAAACCGTGGTTGAGCAAGGCTTGCCTGAAGATGTTATTCCTCGTGTAGCGTCTGAACACAATGCGGCTATGGTTATCCTTGGTACAACAGGCCGTACTGGCTTGTCTGCTGTGTTTATCGGCAATACTGCGGAACATGTCATCGACAAGATTAACTGCGATGTACTTGCTCTTAAACCGTCAGGTTACGTTAGCCCGCTCGATCCGAACCTGTCTAAATAGCTGATTTTTTAATTATAAAAAAACGCCTCAAGCAATGCTTGAGGCGTTTTTGTTTATCTAAAGCTTACGCGACTCCAACAACAGAATTGTTTATATCGCGTTATACGTTAGTTACGTCGATGAACATTGACTCATCAATGTTTGAAGACGAGATTTCAGCTTCTTCGAATTCGTATGCTTTGCGATCTTCGCTACGATCCAGTGGAAGGTTAATGAAATCAAACAACTCACGGTCAGCCAATTGGCTTGGGCTCACGTTCTGAATTGACTTGAAGACCTTCTCAACACGGCCTGGAGTCTGTTTATCCCAATCAATTAGCATCGCTTTGATGTTTTGACGTTGCAGATTTTCTTGAGAACCACACAGGTTACATGGAATGATCGGAAACTCTTTATGCTCTGCGTATTTGATTAGGTCCGTTTCGCGACAGTAAGTCAGAGGACGGATTACAACGTTACGACCATCGTCAGAGCGAAGCTTAGGTGGCATAGCCTTAAGGCGAGCACCGTGGAACATGTTCAGGAACATAGTCTCAACAATGTCGTCTAGGTGGTGACCTAGAGCAATCTTCGTTGCGCCAATCTTCTCTGCAAACGAGTACAAAGTACCACGACGAAGACGAGAACATAGACCACACGTTGTTTTACCCTCTGGCACTTTTTCTTTTACCACTGAGTACGTATCTTTATCTACGATGTAGTAAGGAATGTTCAGAGTTTCAAAGTACTCAGGAAGAATATGCTCAGGGAACCCCGGTTGTTTTTGGTCTAGGTTTACGGCAACAACATCAAATTTGATGGGTGCTGCTTCACGCAAACGTAGCAAAATGTCTAGCATCGCAAATGAATCTTTACCGCCACTAATACACGCCATTACTACGTCATTCTCTTCGATCATGTTGTAGTCGACGATGGCATTCCCAACATTTCTTCTTAGAAGTTTCTGAAGCTTGTTGAATTCAAGTGTATCTTTTTTATTTTCGTTTTGGTTCATTGCGACTCTCACACCGTCGTATTACCGACTGTAGATTGCTAGTGGGACTGTTTTAGGGCGTGGATTATACGGATTTTTATTTCAGGTTGGAACAGCAACGACAGGATAAACAAGCCAAGCAGGAGAAAGATTCCGCCTTATCATACGATCTGTCCTCTAGCGGTGAGAAAAATATGTCTTAATAAGAGGTTAGAATCAAAGATGAAAGGCCGTTGAGATATGTGATTTGGCAAGATTTAAAGGTTTAGGTTTAAGACTTTAAACGAAAACAGCCTGTTCAAAGAAGAACAGGCTGTTTCGTCAAGATCTTAAGCTGAGCAAACAGCTTCTGGCCGGTAGTTATTATTGCGCAGGGATGTAGGGCAAAACGCGAACTGTGGCTTCGGGTAACGTGATGCTGTCACTTCCGTTCAGTTCGTCCAGCGTGAATTTCGCACGCCCTTCTTTGATTGGGATTTGCTTACCATTAGACAGGGCAATATTGCCTTCAAGTTTACTATCAAACTCTAGCGTCAAACCTTGAATATCAGGAGTGAACCAACTAGAGAACATGCCGCTGACGTCTTCTAGCATCGCTTGCATCTGTGGTAAAAGGTTTTCTAACTGTGCAACCTCAACCGTTCCAGCCAAAGGCTTCTGAGTCATTACGACGAGCGAATACGCACATTCTTGTTCTTGGGTTTGTACAAAGATAAGAGGGTTTGCTGAGCGTAGGTTTTTATCTACCGGTAGAAGCAGCTCATTCGCAGGAGACACTTTTAACTCTTCGTAATGCTCTTCTTTCTCCATCCAAGCTTTGCTGATGTGACAGGTTTTCTGTGCTTGTTGGTCAACAAAGAAGACCGCAACTTTGACATCATCGTGCCTTTCTTTGGTGTTGTTTTTCAGCTGAGTATAGAGTTTAGAATACGTGAACATGTATTCTTGCGCCGAAGCAGGAAGAGAAACGCCAAGGCTTAAAGTGGCTAATAGAGCGAGTACTGTCTTTTTCATTATTATAATCTTGTCGAAGTTGAGCGTTTATAAATAGAAAGAGCAGCCAATGAGCTGCTCTTTTTGTGATGTTACTTGGTGTAAGCCGACTTTCGAAGGCAACCAAGTTGGTATCAAAATGAGTTACTTTTTCCAGTATACCTTGTTGTGACGGATCATAGCTTGTAAATCAGTCACATAGTCTGAACCTCGCTCAGAATATTTTAATAAGCCGTTGGTGAGCTCTGTCGCTGTTTCGGTTGTTAAAAGGTCATCACCTTGTGCAGCAAGTTTTGCGCGAATGGCTCTTAAATCAGAGTAAGCACGGTTGCGGTTAAGGTTCATGAAGTAACGATGCACCGATTCTTGGCTTGAAGAGAATGTTGCTACTTCATGCGAGCTACCTTCGTTACGTTGTAGCGGAACAAGTCCACAACCTTTGGTGTAACACCAGTGTCCGAAATAGTTGTTGGCTTTGGTGGCGAAACGCGATGTCCCCCAAGCCGATTCATTAGCAGCCTGTGTCAGTACCAGCGCCTCTGGCAGTACGTTGACACGGCTCAGCATCTCTGTCAGCCATGCCTGATTTAAACCTTCACTAGGTACTGGTAAGCTGTACAACTTCCCTAGCCTTTTCGCATAAGACGCGTCTTCAGAGTCAATATTGCTCAAACCAGATTCAGATAGCTTAGTTAAAAACGCGCGCTCTTTGGTGATACGTTTGTTTTCAATATTGATGCTTGGGCGAAGGAACGAAAAGAATGTGTCTTTTTTCACGTTCACATCTTCGATAGCAGCAAAATTTGGTCGATCTGAAGCCACGGTCAAATCACCAAACTCACTTGATGTATTTGAACTTTGGTCTGCCGAACGTCGGCGCTCTTCTTCTTGGTAAATGTATGGACCAACCAGTGAGATAGACCCCACAATCGCTAGTGCAGTTACCTTTAGCGCAAGTGATTTACTTGCGCTGCCTTTGACATTATTACGCATCGAACACCTGAGGGTTTTTGTTTTTGTTACCATCGTTACTGTTGTTGCCGTCGTTATTACTGTCGCCGTTGCTGTTGTCGTCATCACTATTAGGTCGATCTGACGCAATAACCTTCAGTTTGATACCAAACATTTCACGGTAGATGATGCCTTTCACATGAAAGAAGAACGGAAGAACGAATATCAAGCCAATGCCGTACATCATTGCTGCCACAATGAACATCAGCATAACCATTAAGTAGATAGATGCGACGACGAAGATTTTCTTATTTACCGCTCTTAGAGAAAGCAGCAACGATTGCATTGGCGGTACTTTCTTATCACAAATCAGCAGAATTGAATTGCTGAATGCTAGTGAGAAGTAGATAGACAAAAATGGCAAAAGCATACCTGCGATACCTTGAAGCATGAGGCTGAACAAAGTAACGAGAATGACTGGAACCGTGAACTGTAAACCTTTTCCGATATGACGCACTTTGGTTTGTAAGCCTGCGACGTGGCTCATTGCCATTAAACAGATGCCAGCATAGATAGGCGCGCTGATTACTTCGTAGCTAAAGTTAGCAATAAAAATGGATTCAACGACCTGTGGTGTAAATGCCTCTGGGTCGATAACCGCGTCTAAGATAATCGCGGGGTCACCAAGCTGCAGTTTTAGTGCGATATAAAAGATAGCCAATTGCACGAACATTAGCGCAACAATCGCAGGGGAAAACGAAAGAAAGTGACTTATCGTATGTTTCCAAGCTTCTTGGAATACAGCCGTTGCTTTGAGCTCATAATCGCCGGAAAGTGCACGGTCGATACTACCGCCCAAATTAAAATCTTTTTCGATGTCGTTGTTCATATTGATACCTAGGTGCGCCAACTAAACGAAGCCACCTAACTTATTGATAAAAAATTGCCTTCATTATACCCATATGTCGGCTGCAAACTAAAATATGAATCTGTAACAAGGCTTGCTTTTGCGTCTTAATGGTTAATAATTAGACACTTGTTAGGGTGTGAACCCAATAAATAACAGTATGGTAAAGGATGTTTACTTTTACCTGCGAATTTTTTTATCTATGAATGGTAAAAAATGCTTTGAATTCACGTTTTTGGTGATTATGATGCGCGCCTTAAAGGTGTATAGCAACAGGTCTCAAATAGAACCAAGGTGGAGAAAAACAGACGTTGAACGCTAAAAAATCAGTAGGAAAGCCAGTCGTACAGTTAACTGGCATTAGTAAAAGTTTCGATGGTAAGGAAGTCATCGGCAATCTTGATCTAAACGTAAATCATGGTGAGTTTCTCACGATATTAGGCCCGTCTGGTTGCGGTAAAACCACGGTACTAAGGATGATTGCAGGGTTTGAAACGGCAGATAGTGGTGAAATACTATTAGCTCAACAGAATGTAACCCAAGTTCCTGCTGAACAAAGGCATGTTAACACTGTATTCCAAAGCTATGCCCTATTCCCACATATGACCGTTTTCGACAATGTGGCATTTGGTTTACGCATGCAAAAAGTGCCAAACACCGAGATTGAACCTCGTGTCATGGATGCTTTAAAAATGGTGCGCCTAGAACAAATGGCACAACGAAAACCACACCAGCTATCCGGTGGCCAACAGCAACGTATCGCAATCGCTCGTGCTGTCGTTAATAAGCCTAAAGTTCTTTTGTTGGATGAGTCTCTCTCTGCTCTAGATTACAAACTACGTAAACAGATGCAAATCGAGCTTAAACAACTGCAACGCCAACTTGGTATCACGTTCATTTTTGTAACGCATGACCAAGAAGAAGCATTGTCCATGTCTGATCGTATTATTGTTATGCGTGATGGCGTGATTGAACAAGACGGAACACCAAGAGAAATCTACGAAGAGCCTAAGAACTTATTTGTTGCTCGTTTCATTGGTGAAATTAACGTATTCGAAGCGACAGCGAAATCTCGTCAAGATGAAAAGCGCATTGTTGCGACAATCGAAGGTGAAGAGTCAATTATCTATCATGATAAAGACGTAGCACCGGGCCAAAAACTGCAAGTACTACTTCGCCCTGAAGATCTTCGTATCGAAGAAATTAAAGAGTCGGATCAAAGCGGTATTGTCGGCCACATTGTCGAGCGAACCTATAAAGGCATGACATTAGATTCAGTCGTAGAACTTGAATCAGGTATGCGTGTCATGGTTAGCGAATTCTTCAACGAAGATGACCCTGATGTTGATCACTCACTGGGCCAAAAAGTTGCAGTAACTTGGGTTGAGAGCTGGGAAGTGGTGTTAGAAGATGAGCAAGAAGTTTAATTTACAAAACGCGATTGTTGCTTTAATCACAGGTTGGTTAGTGCTGTTCGTGATGATTCCAAACATCATGATCATCGGCACTAGCTTTCTAACTCGTGATGAAGCGAACTTGATCGAGATGACCTT
Source organism: Vibrio sp. SG41-7 (assembly GCF_014164465.1). NCBI lineage: Bacteria > Pseudomonadati > Pseudomonadota > Gammaproteobacteria > Vibrionales > Vibrionaceae > Vibrio > Vibrio sp. SG41-7. The sequence goes on from NZ_JACJFF010000042.1 coordinate 18,310, forward strand.
CACTCTCGATAACTACTTGCGTTTGGCTGATCCGCTGTATTTTAAAGTGCTGATGCACTCTTTCTATATGGCGATTGTCGCAACCCTACTTTGTTTAATTATTGGTTACCCATTTGCCTATATCGTGGCAAAAATGCCTACGAAATGGCGCCCAATCATGTTGTTCTTAGTGATTGTGCCATTCTGGACCAACTCTTTGATTCGTACTTACGGGTTAAAAGTGGTTTTAGGTACACAAGGTGTGTTGAACAAAGGTTTGTTGGCGTTAGACATTATCGATAAGCCACTTCGTATCATGTATTCAGAAACGGCAGTAATGATCGGGTTAGTGTATATCCTATTGCCTTTCATGATTTTGCCGTTGTACTCAGCGATTGAAAAGCTAGACGATACTTATTTAGAAGCGGCTAAAGACTTAGGTGCGAACAAACTTCAAACGCTATTGAAGGTTGTTCTACCCCTAACGATGCCAGGCATTATCGGTGGTTGTTTACTTGTATTGCTCCCTGCGCTTGGAATGTTCTACATTTCAGACTTGTTGGGCGGTGCTAAGAACCTTTTGATCGGTAACGTCATTAAGAGCCAAGTGCTGAATGCCCGTGATTGGCCGTTTGGCGCCGCAACCAGTATTGCACTGACTACCGCTATGGCCGTGATGCTTTATGCCTACTACCGTGCAGGCAAGTTATTGAATAAGAAAGTGGAGCTAGACTAATGGGTCGCACAGTTAAGTTCAGCTTTATGGCGCTAGTATACGCTTTTCTATACCTACCTATTATCGTGTTAATTGCCAACTCTTTTAATGCCAATAAGTTTGGTATGAAATGGGGTGGCTTTACCACCAAGTGGTATGACGCGCTGATTAACAACGATAGCCTAATGCAGGCTGCGTGGCACTCGATCAACGTAGCGGTATTCTCAGCAACTGCCGCAACGATTGTTGGCAGCCTGACAGCAGTAGCCCTATTCCGTTACCAATTTAAAGGTAAAGGCATAGTCAATGGCATGTTGTTCATCGTGATGATGTCTCCAGATATCGTAATGGCGATTTCGCTTCTTGCGCTATTCTTAGTTATGGGTGTACAACTTGGGTTCTTTACCCTACTTGCGGCGCACATTACTTTCTGTCTGCCGTTCGTTGTTGTTACGGTTTACAGTCGCTTGAATGGCTTTGATGTGAAGATGCTAGAAGCTGCAAAAGATTTAGGGGCAAGTGAATGGACGATTCTAAAACAGATCATCTTGCCTCTTGCTAAGCCAGCTGTTGCTGCGGGTTGGTTATTGAGCTTCACTCTGTCTTTGGACGATGTGATCATCAGCTCTTTCGTAACGGGCCCAACGTATGAAATATTGCCACTGAAGATTTACTCGATGGTTAAAGTCGGTATATCTCCAGAGGTCAACGCCCTAGCAACAGTGATGTTAGTGGTGTCGTTAGTACTGGTGATCATTTCCCAGTTGTTAGCGAGAGAGAAAATCAAGTAAGTCTCCTACTCTTTACTGAGGCTGACTTGATAAGAAGTTAAGATACTTCAAGTTTAACAAAAGTGTTATTCATAAACAGAATGGTAAATTGCCATTCTGTTTTTCTATCTACTGCCTTCGGGCAACGTTTAGTTTGGAGCTAACGTCAATGAAAAAATGGGCTACTCTATTAGCTGGTAGTGCATGTGCGCTTTCAATGTTATCTGCACCATCATTTGCAAAAGATAACAAAGAATTGGTATTCATGAACTGGGGACCTTACATCAATAGTGAGATCTTAGAACAGTTCACTGATGAAACTGGCATCAAAGTGATTTACTCGACTTACGAATCGAATGAAACTTTGTACGCAAAATTGAAAACGCACAATAAAGGTTACGACCTTGTGGTTCCTTCGACCTACTTCGTGTCTAAAATGCGCGACGAAGGCATGCTTCAAAAGATCGACAAAACCAAGCTAAACAATTTTGCGAATCTAGATACGAACTACCTAGATAAGCCATATGATCCGAACAACGACTACTCGATTCCACATGTTGTTGCTATTACGGGCCTAGCTGTTAACACAGACATGTACGATCCAGAAGATTTTCAAAGCTGGGCTGACCTATGGAACCCTGAGCTTGAAGGTCAGCTGATGATGATGGACGACACGCGTGAAGTGTTCCACATCGCACTGCGTAAGTTAGGTTACTCAGGTAACACGACTAACGAAAAAGAAATCGACGAAGCCTACGCTGAACTGCGTAAGCTGATGCCGAACGTTCTTGTGTTTAACTCAGATAACCCAGGCGCGCCATACATGTCTGGCGAAGTTGGTCTTGGTATGCTTTGGAACGGTTCTGCCGCAGCAGCGCAAAATGAAGGGCTACCGATTAAACTGGTTTTCCCTAAAGAAGGCGGCATTGGTTGGGTTGATAACTTTGCTATCAGTTCTGGCGCAATCAACGTAGAAGCAGCTCATAAGATGATCGACTTCCTACTTCGCCCAGAAATCGCAGAACAAATCTCTCGTGACACCGGTTACCTAACGGCAGTTAAAGCGTCTAATGAAAAGTTCAAAGACAGCCCTGCTCTGTTCCCGTCGCAAGAAGATCTTGACCGTGTTGAATGGCAAGCCGCGGTTGGCGATAAGACAGTGAAGTACGAAGATTACTTCATGAAGCTTAAAGCGGGTCAGTAAGCGAGTTCGTTATCTCATTGCTCTGGTCAACAGACGCTGATAAGTAACTGGTTTACTTAACAACCCGAGTTAGGTAATCAACACGTTAAAAATAAGAATATCAATGAATAGGCAGCTTAGGCTGCCTATTTTGTTATATCACTGCTATAATCTAGCGCGATTTTTAGAAATCCATTTACTTTGGGTTCACTACCCAGCTCCAAATCAAACAAATGAACGGAACAGTAATGAAAAAAACACTGTATACCGGCGCATTGTGTGCTGCTACTTTACTTTCTACACCCTCTTTCGCAGCTGACCAAGAACTGTATTTTTACAACTGGTCTGAATATATTCCAAATGAAGTACTAGAAGACTTCACAGAAGAAACTGGCATTAAAGTCTATTACTCAACTTATGAGTCTAACGAAAGCATGTACGCTAAGTTAAAAACTCAAGGTACGGGTTACGACTTAGTGGTTCCTTCTACTTACTTCGTTTCTAAGATGCGTAAAGAAGGCATGCTTCAAGAGCTTGATAAAACTAAGCTAAGCCACTTTGCAGATTTGGATCCAAATTACTTAGATAAGCCATTTGACCCAAACAACAACTACTCGATCCCATACATCTGGGGCGCAACGGGTATTGGTATCAACTCAGATATGCTAGACAAGTCTTCAGTTAAAAACTGGGGCGACCTGTGGGATACACAGTGGGAAGGTCAACTGATGATGATGGATGACTCTCGTGAGGTTTTCCATATCGCACTGTCTAAACTGGGTTACTCTCCAAACACGACGAACCCTGAAGAAATCAAAGAAGCGTACGAAGAACTTCGTAAGCTGATGCCAAACGTATTGGTATTTAACTCAGATTTCCCAGCTAACCCTTACCTAGCAGGTGAAGTATCTCTTGGTATGCTTTGGAATGGCTCTGCTTACATGGCACGCCAAGAAGGCGCGACAATTGACATCATCTGGCCAGAGAAAGGCGCTATCTTCTGGATGGATAGCCTAGCGATCCCATCAGGTGCTAAAAATGTTGAAGCGGCACATAAGATGATCGACTTCCTTCTTCGTCCTGAAAATGCCGCTAAGATTGCTTTAGAGATCGGTTACCCGACGCCAGTTAAAACGGCTTACCCTCTTCTACCTAAAGAATTTTCTGAAGATAAGAACGTTTTCCCACCGCAATCTGTGATGGATAACGGCGTTTGGCAGGATGAAGTTGGCGAAGCGAGCGTTATTTATGACGAGTACTTCCAAAAACTTAAAGTAAACAACTAGATTGTTACTGCCAGGTTAATAAAGCGGCGTAAGCCGCTTTATTTTTATCTAAGTATTATAAATAATCATAAACGATTGAAACGTAACTGATATGCCAGCAAACCCTCTTTTATTGTTAACTGCTCTTATGCTAATGGCATCATTTATGGCGCTTGGCTTAAGTTCGATTATTCAAGTAGATTCCATTTATGATTTGTTTTTTGAAACGAATACTCTTGTTATTGCCTTGTATATTTACTTCATCGCACGTAGTGCGATTAGTCCACAAAAAGTGCTTCATTATGGTGCTTGCCTACTTATTCTAAGCCTTATTTACGATGTATCTACAGAGTTTAGAGTTTTCGATGAATGGTCTGATAAGCATGAACTATGGAATACGTTGCTCGATGATGGCTTGTTACAAGTCGCTTTTTTACTCATTGCATACGGGCTCACGGAGCTTATTAGTAAGTTAAAAGATCAAAGTAAATTAGATGAACTTACGGGTTCATATAATCGCAAAAAGTTCGATGCGATTAAGCTTGAAGAGTTTGAACTCATCTACTTCGATTTAGATGGTCTAAAAATGGTGAATGACCGTAAAGGACATCAAATGGGTGACTTAATGATTGTTCGTTTCTCTCAAGCCTTGAACCAAGTGACACTTGAAGATGAAATGGTATTTCGTGTTGGTGGCGATGAATTTGTAGTAACGGCTCAACTTGGCCGTGGTGGTAAGTTTGTTAAGCAAGTAAGTCGCTTACTCCAAGGGGAGGAGATATCGTTTTCATATGGTATTGAGGTCACTTGCAGGGATAATTTTAAGCAAGCATTGGTTGAGTCGGACAGAGCCATGTATGAGATGAAAAAAGCCCAGCGTTCTGAAACTGACAAGTCTTAGGTGTTATATGAATAGCAGAAACAAAAAAACAAACACCCATCTGACTTAGTTGCAGTCAGACACGCATTTGCCTTTTTAGCTAAACGTAATAAACATTTTGTAACTGTTGTAACTGTTGTAACTGTTGTAACTGCTATAACGGGTTTAAGCCGTCAAAGAGCCCTTCTCTGAACACAACAGCTCACCCACTAATTTCGGCACTTCAATACTGGCTTTACCGTAGCGTTTCTCTTCAAACTCACTTTCAACTGCACTAGGTTCGAGATTTATCTCGATGGTATGCGCACCATGCATTCTAGCGTCATGTACAAAACCTGCGGCTGGATAAACCACACCTGACGTGCCAATCGAGATAAACAAATCAGCTTCTTCTAACGCTGAATAAATGTCGCCCATTCTTAATGGCATTTCGCCAAACCAAACAATATGAGGACGCATTTGAGCTGGTATCTGGCAACAATGGCACAATTCGCCGGTATGGATGTCGTCTTTGTGTTCTAGAACTTGGTTTGATTCGCTGCAACGTGCCTTAAGAAGTTCACCATGCATGTGAATAATATTGTTGCTACCGCCTCTCTCGTGCAGGTTGTCGATGTTTTGAGTGATGATTGTTACTTTGCCGTCTAGTTTGTCTTCAAGCTCTCCTAGCGCCTTATGGGCAGAGTTTGGCAGAATACTTTCGTTCTGTAAGCCATGGCGACGCTTATTGTAGAACTCTTGCACCAAGTCTGGATCTTTTGCAAAACCCTCTGGTGTCGCGACATCTTCGATTTTATGGTTCTCCCATAATCCGTCTTGTGCTCGGAATGTTTGAATCCCCGACTCCGCAGAGATTCCGGCACCAGTAAGAATTACGATATTTCTGTATGGGAAATGCATATAACGTCCTTTTAGATATGTCACTTGGTAACAGCTTAGCACTGTTCAAATTCCAACAATAGTTTTAGGGATTAGACCATAGTCTTAGCCAACTGAATTCATTGATTATTTGTGACATAACTCGCTTGTTCTCTTTCGTTCTTTCTTTCTGACTCGTATTGCTTTCTATTTCCCCTAAACGCAAAAAAGCGGCCGAAGCCGCTTAGTTATAATTTAATTTGTGTCTAGCAAGGGCTTAACACTCATCAAGGTTGATGACGTTAGTCTTCGTTAATCGAAGAGATCTTGTGGATGGAAAGATCCGCACCGTTGAACTCGTCTTCTTCACTTAAACGTAGGCCTGTCACTTTACTTAGAACACCGTATACAACCAATGCACCGGCTAGAGCGACGATAATACCTGCAAGTGTTCCCATTACTTGCGCACCAAAGCTCACGCCACCTAGTCCCCAGAGTGCTTGCTGGCCGAAGATGCCAGCTGCAATGCCACCCCAAGCGCCACACACGCCGTGCAATGGCCATACACCCAGCACATCATCAATCTGTGTTTTGTTCTGCATGTAAGTAAACAGGTAAACGAACAATGCGCCCGCTACACCACCTGTAACGAGAGCGCCAAGTGGGTGCATTAAGTCTGAACCTGCACAAATCGCTACGAGACCAGCCAAAGGACCATTGTGGATGAAGCCTGGGTCATTTTTACCTGCGACTAAAGCCGCTAGAATGCCGCCGACCATCGCCATAAGTGAGTTCATGGCTACTAGGCCACTGATGCCATTGATCGCTTGAGCTGACATCACGTTGAAGCCAAACCAACCCACACATAAGATCCAAGAACCTAGTGCTAAGAATGGGATGTTAGATGGTGCGAAGTTAGTGTGTTTACCTGCACGAATACGACCTTTACGCATACCTAAGAAGTAAACCGCGACCAAAGCAATCCAACCGCCAACGCCGTGAACTACTACAGAGCCTGCGAAGTCATGGAATCCATAACCGAATTGCGCTTCAAGCCAATCTTGGAAACCAAAATTACCATTCCAGATGATGCCTTCAAAGAATGGATAAACAAACCCAACGGTGAAAAGTGTTGCGATGAGTATTGGATAGAAACGTGCACGCTCAGCGATACCACCAGAAACGATCGCTGGAATCGCCGCCGCAAACGTCATCAAGAAGAAAAACTTCACCAGCTCGTAACCATTACCTTGCGATAAGGTTTCTGCATCTGCAAAGAAATGCGCACCGTAAGCCACCCAGTAACCGATAAAGAAATAGGCAATGGCAGAAACGCCGAAATCCGAGAGGATCTTAACCAGCGCGTTCACTTGGTTTTTCTTTCTTACTGTACCGACTTCCAAAAATGCAAAGCCTGCGTGCATTAAGAAGACCATGATGGCGCCTAATAATAGAAATAGAGTGTCTGAACTCTGCGTCAAGCTCTCTACTGCGCTATGAACTTGGGTAACCGTTTGACTCATTAAAGCTCTCTCCCTTAGCTTTGTCTCAATTGCACTAGAACCGTGCGAATTGATGTCGTAATTAATTAAAGACTCAACAGTAAACGCAAGATGCGTTCCAATACGCTCACGTAATTTTCGTGCAACAGGTTTTCATTCTAAGCTTATGATTTTAATGGGTTAAAATTACCACTGCACTTTTTTGGATATTTTAGATGGAGGGGTGTTTAAAATTAATTGCACCAATTAAGGGAGTTGCACCATATTGGCGCGGTCAATATCAGGCTTGGTTCTGTTTTAGAACTACCCCAAACATTTTGAACAATTCACTAAAAACCTTCTTCTAAGTTGACTAGACACTTGTTCTAGGTGGACAAAAAAAGCCCAGCGACTCGAATCACTGGGCTTTCTATACGATGGTTGTTTTGAGTAAATCGCTCTAGATAATTTGTTATCTAGTTCGTCTGATACACACTACAGGTTTGGTCCTGTTGTCGGGTTTTGCGGCAGGTTTTGACTTAAACGCTGCATGCCTTGATACATACGAATAAACCACACCACAATCGCCACACCACCAAACAACATGCCGACATAGGGAATGTAGTAAGCGATGTCATCGATTATATGGTTTTGATACCAGTAATCGTTCACACCGATCAACACGCCATTAGAGGTCGCTACCGTGACGATAAGCACGACAAAGAACGTTAAGTTCAAGAAGAACGAGCGAATCAAGCCATAGTAATGCGTATCCACTACTTCACCGTCTTCACCTTTATCTAAACGATAACCCGCGTAGACAATCGCAATCACGCCAGAGATCAGACAAGTAAATGGTGTGAAGCAGCTTAGGATGTAAGCGACCCAAATACCTTTATGAGGTTTGTTCATTCTTATTCACCCCTTCTGTTTTCTCTGTTGCTGCGTTTGCGCTTTGTTCAGCGCCGTTTTTCTCTTGTTCCATCACTTCTTTGTACCAAAGGTCATGGTGCTCTTTAGCCCAAGTTTCATCAACTTCGCCTGTTACCATACCCTCAAGTGCACCTTCCATACCGAACAAGCCGATGTAGATGTGGAACACAAAGCCACAGATAAGGATTAAAGCAGCCAACATATGGACTAGGTTTGAAAGCTCCATATCACGACGGGTTTGGCCGAAGATTGGGAAGTCTAAAACCAAGCCACTGATCGCAGCGACACTACCCATAACAATCAATAGCCAAAATAGCGCTTTTTCCCCCGCGTTCGAAAACTCTGCAGATGGATGAGAACCTTTGTGTTTCCCTACCATGCCGCCTAGTTTGATGAACCACTGGATATCGACCATTTTGAAGATCGACTTACGCCACCACTTGATAAGAACAGCCATCAACAGCACATAGAAAATAGGGCCGATGTAGTTGTGGTATTGCTTCGCCAATAGAACGATGAAGCCCCATAAATCGGTTGGAATATAAGGTTTCAAGAAGTGTTTACCGTAAACCAACATCAAACCACTGAACGCCAGTGTTAAGAAGGTAAACGCCATGCTCCAGTGCAGTGCGCGATCAAGTCGAGACCAACGTTTGATCTTACGACCCGTTCTTGGCGCACTAAGCATTAGTGGGCCAATCACAACGTACATTAAGGTAACGAAAGCAATACTGCCAAAGATAGCGACAGCACCGGCTGGTGACATCCACTTCTCTTTCAATATGTACCACGTTTGACCTGGAGTACTGATCAACACACCGTGCTCAGCAGATTGAGATGTGGTGTAACCTTCTTCACCGTTTCTTACTTGTCGCCAAAAATCGGCGCCAGCAAGTTGTGTGATTTCTCTTTCTGCACTACTCGATTGAGTTTGTGATGAGTTCGTCTCTGATGCATGGCTCAAAGGAGACAGCATTGTTAGTGCTGCCAACATTGGCAGCACAACAAGGAAGAGACGCTTAAACATTGTAAGCATATGTCTCTCCTAACTAGCTCTTCATCGCATCGTAAGAAAGGTCATTGCCGTCTGTCCAGCCTGCACCCTTCGCACCACGCTCAACAACACGCTGACGGAATACATCAGAGACTTTCTCTGCATCACCCGCTAGTAGTGCTTTGGTCGAACATAAAGAAGCACACATTGGTAGCTTGCCTTCAGCAATACGGTTCGCACCGTACTTCTGACGTTCTTCCACAGAACCTGGCTCTGTTTCTGGGCCGCCAGCACAGAAGGTACATTTGTCCATTTTACCGCGCTCACCAAAGGCTTCCTGTTTAGGGAATTGAGGTGCGCCAAACGGACAAGCAAACAAGCAGTAACCACAACCGATACATAGATCTTTATTGTGAAGTACGATGCCGTCTTCTGTATGTTCAAAACAGTCTGCAGGACAAACTGCCATACATGGCGCATCAGTACAGTGCATACATGCTACAGAGATAGAGTTTTCACCCGGTTCACCATCGTTCAGTGTGACAACGCGGCGACGTTGAATACCCCATTCCAGAGCATCATCATTTTCATTCTTACATGCAGTGACACAACCGTTACATTCGATACAACGTTTGGTGTCACAAAGAAATTTCATTCTAGCCATTTTAAGACTCCTTACGCTTTACGAATATTACAAAGGGTTACTTTCGTTTCCTGCATCAACGTGACAGGGTCGTAACCATATGTGGTTGCTGTATTGGCTGCTTCACCAATAACGTAAGGATCGGTGCCTTCAGGATATTTAGAACGCAAATCTTCGCCTTCAAACTTACCACCGAAGTGGAACGGCAAGAACGCTAAACCCGGTTTCACACGACGAGTGACCATCGCTTTCACCTTGATACGGCCTTTCTCTGCACCCTCAACCCAAACATCATCGCCATCTTTGAAGCCAATGTCGTTTGCATCTTTAGGGTTCACTTCAACAAACATCTCTTGTTGTAGCTCTGCTAGCCAAGGGTTAGAACGTGTCTCTTCACCACCACCTTCGTACTCAACCAAACGACCAGACGTAAGAATAATCGGGTATTCACCAGACTTATCTTGGTCTTGAATGGATTTGTACAGCGTAGGAACACGGAAGATTGCTTCCTTGTCATCCCACGTTGGGTAGTCAGCGACTAGATCACGACGTGGTGTGTAAAGTGGTTCACGGTGCAGTGGTACGCGGTCTGGGAATGTCCAAACAATCGCACGCGCTTTCGCGTTACCAAAAGGAATACAACCATGCTTGATAGCAACACGTTGGATGCCACCAGAAACGTCAGTCTTCCAGTTTTTGCCTTCAGCAGAGGCTTTTTCTTCTGCTGTTAGGTCGTCCCACCACCCCAGTTGTTTCAGCAGTTTGTCACTGAACTCTGGGTAACCATCTTTGATTTCGCTGCCTTTTGAGTAGCTGTCTTCAGCCAATAGGCTTTGACCTTCAAATTCCACACCGAAACGAGTACGGAAGTTACCGCCGCCCTCAGCAACCGGTTTAGATGTATCGTAAAGGATATGCGTCCCTGGGTGTTTCATTTCTGGGTTGCCCCAACATGGCCAAGGCAGACCGTAAGTTTCGCCATTCGCTGGGCCGCCTTCTGCAGCAAGCGTTGTTTTGTGGAACGTGTGCCAGTTTTGTTGGTGTTCTTTCAAACGCTCTGGGCTTTGACCTGTATAGCCGATCGTCCACATACCTTTGTTGAATTCACGAGTGATGTCTTCAATCAATGGTTGATTGTTCTCAACACGGATGTTTTTGAACAGTTGATCAGAGAAACCAAGCTTCTTAGAAAGAAGGTACATGATTTCGTGGTCAGGCTTAGATTCGAACAGAGGATCAACAACCTTATCACGCCACTGTAGAGAACGGTTTGACGCCGTTACACTGCCGTAGGTTTCAAATTGAGTGGTTGCTGGAAGTAAGTAAACGCCGTCGGTGCGATCGTTCATTACTGCCGCGACTGTTGGGTATGGGTCAACGATAACCATCATATCCAGCTTCTGCATCGCCTTCTTCATCTCTGGACCACGAGTCTGAGAGTTCACCGCGTGACCCCAGTAGAACATGGCGCGGATGTTTTCGCGTTGACGAATCTTGTCTTTGTCTTCAAGCACGCCATCAACCCAACGAGAGACAGGAATACCTGCACTGTTCATTGGTTTTTGACCACCGTATGCGTTGTCGTCAAATCGTCCTTTAACCCAGTCAAAGTCGATATCCCAAACTTTAGACCAATGGCGCCAAGAACCTTCAGACAAGCCGTAGTAACCCGGTAGTGTGTCTGATAGTACGCCAAGGTCAGTTGCGCCTTGTACGTTATCGTGACCACGGAAAATGTTTGCACCGCCACCTGATTTACCGATGTTACCGAGCGCAAGCTCAAGTACACAGTAAGCACGTGTGTTGTTGTTACCCGTAGTATGTTGAGTACCACCCATACACCAAACGATACAACCCGGACGGTTTTCTGAAAGCAGTTTTGCTGTGTGGTAAACGTCTTCTTCGCTAACGCCTGTTACACGCTCAACTTCTGCTGGGTTCCACTTCGCAACTTCTTCACGGATCTCGTCCATGCCGAATACACGTTGGCGAATGAATTCTTGGTCTTCCCACTTGTTAGCAAAGACATGCCATAACAGACCCCAGATAAACGCAACGTCTGAACCTGGGCGTAGAGAAACATAGTGATCAGATTTCGCAGCAGTACGCGTACGACGAGGATCCGCAACAACGATCTTACAGTTGTTCTTCTCTTTCGCGATTAGGATGTGTTGCATCGCAACCGGGTGAGCTTCTGCAGGGTTCGAACCAATGAACAGCATCGACTTACAGTTATGCATGTCATTGAACGAGTTTGTCATCGCGCCGTAACCCCAAGTGTTTGCAACACCGGCTACTGTGGTTGAGTGACAAATACGCGCTTGGTGGTCAACGTTGTTGGTACCCCAAAGCGACGCCATCTTACGGAATGCGTAAGCTTGCTCGTTACTGTGTTTCGCACTACCTAGGAAGTAAACGGAATCAGGACCAGACTCTTTACGAAGTTCTAGCGCTTTATTACCGATCTCTTCAATCGCTTGTTCCCAAGAAAGCTTCTTCCACTTACCGCCTTCCAATTTCATTGGGTACTTAAGGCGACGTTCACCGTGGCCGTGCTCACGCAGAGCTGCGCCTTTCGCACAGTGTCCACCAGCGTTGAATGGGTGATCGAATGCAGGCTCTTGACCCGTCCAAACACCGTTTTGAACTTCAGCGTAAATACCACAACCCACAGAACAGTGGGAACAGATAGTGCGTTTCACTTCTGTTTTCGCTTCAGGGTCGACTGACTTAGCTTGCGCCTTTTTCATCATACCCGGAGCGAATAGACCAGCGCCTACTACCGCACCACCAGCCGCTAGAGAGGTATTTTTCATGAAGGCACGTCGAGACACACCCAGTTGATTGGTTTCTTTGCTCACACTATCGGAGCGTTTGACAAGTTTCATCCGTTATCTCCTAAAGCGTGTCGTAGTAATCGCGAATGTGTTGCGTTTCACGATAGCCCGTCTTCTTCATGTCTTCTTTCGGCATTTCAACCGTTTCTGAAGCAGTTGCCACCTTCGTTGTTCCAGCGACAACGGCACCCGCTACGGCTGCAGTTGTTAAGCCTTTGAGTAAGTCCCTACGGCTTGTGTTTATTTCTTTATTATCTTTCATCATTGCTTCCTTACCTTGCGGTAGATCTTTTTGGAGGCTTAATGCCCCTCTATCGATATAATCGCGTACTGCTCGATTACTCGTAATCAGTGACGTTTTTCACATCAATCTTTAATTTATGTTTACTGCTTTTTGTATTAACGCTAAAACGCACTTGCTCTAACGTTAGGAATGCTTCACACAGCTGAGCTACCGATTTGTAGAAGTTCGCACTTTCTGCACTTTCAAGCTGACGCGTAAAAGAGTTGAACCAAGGACCAAGGTGCTTATTGAAAACGGCTTGTTGAAGCGCTTCTTCTTCACCGGTTAGCATTGCCATTACTTCACACAATGCAGCAATATGATCTTCAGGCTCTTTCACTTGATCATCACGTTCAATGCCTAAAAGCTCTAAATCATGACGAATCTCTGCTAATGGTTTTTCCATCATGGCGCCAGTTCTATGCCAAGAACCAAATGGAACTATCTCTCCACGGCCAATGCCAATGAACAGATCTTGATATTCGTCTTCTAACGCTTCGCGATTTGATTCCGTTGCCGCTTGTTGAATGGCAATCCAAGCTTTTTGCATTGCACTCTCAGACGCTTCAATGTCTAACGTCTTTAGGAAATCAATGACCTCTTCAGAAGGTGCGCTACGGAACAATGCAGAAAGAACCAAATAGATTTCAGTTCTTAGTGTCTGTTCTTGCTTTAATTCTTTTGCGAGCTCAGGCTCTTGTGCCTGATCCAAATTAGTATCCAATGCCAACTCCTAGTATTTCAATTGATTCAATGGGTCTTGAGCCATTGAGTCGAACATGTCCACTACACGACAGTCTTCACACATCGCAATCCGATTAATCGCAGTTTCATCTGAAAAATGAGAGTGACCGCGTAACTTGTTCTGTAACATGTCAATCATAGACTGTGGAGCGAATGGCTTATGGCAACGTAAGCATTCCGCCGCTTTCTCTTCATGAATCACAACTGCTTGTTGACGTTCTTCTTTCACCCAATTCATACGAGGTGTCAGAGTGAGAACATTCTCAGGGCATGCCTTTTCACACAAACCACATTGAATACAGTCTTGTTCTACAAACTTAAGTGATGGAGAAGCACCGTCGGTATGAAGAGCACGTGTAGGACAAACCGCCACACAACTCATGCATAACGTACAATCTTTGCTTTCACACGAAACCGTGCCGTATGGTGCATTCGAAGGAAGTTCAACGATATTCTCGACAGGAATGCGAGATGAAGACATAGCATCGAGAGCAGTGAATAGACGTTGACGTTTGTTGCCTTGAAGATCGCCAAGTGCAAGGTCGAATGAATCAACGCACAGTGTTGGAGGCCCTTCACGTAGAGATTCTAAATACAGGATATCGATGGTTTCTTTTGGAACACCGATTTGGTCTAGTAGCTCTTGAGCAATCCCTACTTCGTTATTCAGAACACGAATGATCGTCTCTGGCATAAAACGAGAAGCAGCAAACAGAACCTGAGTCGCCCCATTCACTAATGCTGCAAACCAAGTATCAATACCAATAGAAGGCAGTTCTTCAACCACGATTGGAATCACGTTATCTGGTAGTGCTTTTAGCGCCATTACATTGTAAGTCTCATGACGAGAGCTACAGATAAGTACGATTGGATCCAGACCGCCCGCATGTTCATAGTTAGCTAGCGTACGTTCAATGAACTTTTGAGTATCGTCAGGGTTTGGAAGCGCATAGGTAATCGCTTCTGTAGGACAGCTTGTTGCACAAGTTCCGACGCCTTGACATAGATAAGGGTTAATCTCGATCTTGTGACCTGTTTTGTCTGAGCCTTCACTTGATAGTGCGCCAGCAGGACAAGCATCAACACAACGTTCACAGCCTTTTACGCCACGCGAACTGTGCGCACAAAGGTCAGTGTCTAAACGGAAGAACTTAGGCTTATCAAATGTGCCCATTAGCGTTGGAATCTCTTCCAGTGCTTCGGCCAGTTTTGGATAGCCACGGCCTACTGGGTAATAACCCGGTACAGGCACTTCTTCTGTCATGCAGCTATTCAGACATAGGTCTAGAACAACATCGAAACAATCGTGATTAATCGCGATTTTCGCCAAGTTGCTTGATGTGCCTTTACTCTCAATCATAACTTCAAACGTGCCAAGGAAACCGGATACTTGAACCGAATTCGCGAAGTACAGTTCTGGGTTTTTGCCCTTTTCGCCGTCTGTCGACAATAAGGTTAAGCTCGTCAATTGAGGTAATTGAGCCGCAGCACTTTCAATGATCGCAGTTGGACCAATAACAAGAGTATTACCGCCGCTTTCGTAGCTAACAGTAGGTGGAATCAGATTTGTTAACTCAACTGTATTTTCAAATGCATACAGTCTTGCTTTAGCGTTATTTGAAGTTGCTTGTTCTAATAATTGTTTAAGCATTGCTCAGTTCCATCTTTGGACATGGATAATCTGTTCAACCTTCATTGTAGTAAGCGATAGAGAACTTGCTGAGTAATCCGTTAACAACTAACCCTTTAGCCAGTGTCCCGCTAGTCAGACTATGAATTCGTCTATCTACAAAAAAGTTGATAATAAACGTTATTTAGCAAATGCCATGCCAATTTAATAAGCCTTATATATCAATAATTTAATTCTTTATAGCGTTTATTGTGCGTATAAAAAAACCGCTTGGGACATTTTGTCGCAAGCGGTTCATTGAGTATTTAGTCAAAATGTACCTATTCTTTGTGTGGTATATTTTGTCCCATCTCTTTCAGGTCAGCTCCGTCTGACATTGTAGCGCTATCATCTGATACTGTATTTTTATACAGTTCTTTTTCTTGTTCGGTTATTTCGGCACTTTCTGGCGTTTCAAATTCATTATCAGATACCTCAAGATCGCTTTCAGAATGTTCTAAAACTTCACTTTCATCTTTACTATCAATGACTTGCTCTTCCTCTAGTGTGGTTTCTTCTTCCGTTTTGTCTTTAACCCAATCACGCAAGGTTTCCGCAACCCCTTCAGAAAGAGACTTCAAATTACTGTAATCGTCGTCGTAATCATCTAAACCATCACGAACGTTAAACTCTTCGGATAGAAATAATTTACGCAATGCGGCTTTTTTTACGCTTTCTGAGGCTTCTGATACCAATAATTGAGCAACAGACAAGTCTTCAGTGGCTTCTGGTGCGGGATCTTGAACGTCAGAAGCATTAACTTCTTCATTGGTTTCTAAAGCATCACTCTCTAAAGACTGAGGCGCTGCTGATTCCATTTCAGACGAAAGATCTGCAGGCGAAATCTCAGAAGATGAAGAATCAGAGGAAGTGAGTTCTGTTGCTTCCAGTGTTTGCTCTACTTCCAAAGGTTCGTCGGTCGATTCATCAAGCTTTCTCTGAGACCAGCGGCTGAAAAAGTTAGTTGCCATTAGATCTACCCGCACCTTTACGTTTCTTACGTCTTGCTTCTAGCAACTCACCATGACGGCCGATGAAGGCTTCCATCCAAGCCTGTACGGGCAAAGGAATATCGTAAGACAACACTTGATTGTCACCGTCCATGTATTGCCCTGCAACGGTTTGTGATGCTGTAAGTAACTGAATAACTGGCTTTACACCAGAATCGACATTATCCATCACTAAGAAAAGCTTAGGTTGCTGAGAGCTTAGGTTGAAACGATAGTCTGTACGCTCGTCTTTATGTAGTTGGAGCAAACAAACGTCTTGGGCATCGTCTTCTGGCGACAGTTCAAACCCCGTCAATTCCCATTGCGTCGTTACCCAGATACCTGTTTTGATCTCTTTCTCTATTCTTCGGACACCTATCGGCCAAGCTGCTTCTGTTTTTTCATATTGTTCTTTGAATTCTTTTATCTCAGACATACTTCACCCAATTGATTTTCTTTGGTCTGAATGTGCTTAGGACATTTTGTACTTAGCTCAATCATATAAGCGCTATAAAGCAATAAACACGCCAATACGGATTAACCGCAAGAGCGTATCTATAGCGTTCGTTATCAAGTTGTCACTATAACGTTAGTCGATACTGGTTATTTCAGACAACTCCACTCGGTGAACTCTCATATTTTGCGCTATTTTAATCGAATGCTTCATGTTTTCCTGAATACCCGTTATTTTGGAATAAGATTTGCTTTAAGCATGAGTTAAAGAATCGATGAACAAGAACGGCGTTAGACCCTCTTGTTAACTTCTTATCTCTTAAAATCGCTATCTCATTAAGTAGGACGTGACTGTGGTAAAACCAAACATAATAAAAACTAGTGAAAACCCACTTCAAACAATCGAAGTTGAAGTGTTTGATGAATATGGTGAGAAGCTAACCAAACAGATCGCTTGTGAACGCCCTCTTACCGTTATGTTGAACTGGAAAGAGATCGTAACCCTGATGACGCTTGGCTCGCGCCCTGAATCTTTAGTCTTGGGTTATTTGAAGAATCAAAGTTTCCTTTCTGACCCTGAAGCGGTTGAATCTATCATCATCGATTGGGAAACCAGCTCTGCAGCGGTTATCACCAAAGAAGATACGAGCCAACTTGAACAAGCGCTTAAGAAGAAGACGGTGACCTCTGGCTGTGGTCAGGGCACCATGTTTGGTAACGTGATGAAGCAGTTGGAAGATTACCAAGTGCCTCAGACCACAATTAAGCAATCTGAAATTTACACGGCTTTAGAAGCACTGACTCATTACAACGACACGTACAAGAAAGCTGGCGCGGTACATGGTTGCGCTGTTTGCAAAGACGACAAGGTTCTATCGTTTGTTGAAGATGTTGGCCGACATAACGCGGTTGATACTTTGGCCGGTGAGATGTGGCTTAACAAAGAAGACGGCACAGACAAGATTTTCTACACCACAGGTCGCCTTACATCGGAAATGGTCATCAAAGTAGCGCAGATGGGTATTCCTGTTCTGCTATCACGCTCTGGCGTAACGCAAATGGGCTTAGACTTGGCTCAGCAATTTGGTATCACGACCATTGCTCGCGCTAAAGGCCTGCGATTCCAAGTGTTCACTGGCGCAGAGAAGATTGAATTCGATGTAAAAGGTGATCAGTAAACGATAATTCGTTTTAGACATTGGTTATCTATTAGAAGAAAGGTGCAAGTGTAAGCTTGCACCTCAATTCCACCTTTCTTTTCGTTCCAAACTCTTAATCTCCCCTCTATTTCTCAAGTACATTTCCCTTTTAAAAACGAGTTCGATCTTTTCGTTTTGTTTTATTGAACGTTATTTTCAAAATTACTAGATATACCGAACGTTAACAATTCTTTATCTTGTGCTCTGTGAACAGAACGAAGCACGCACTTATTGTGCTGCTTGGCGAAAGTTTCACTTCTTTGAATGCTCACTTCGAAGAAAACACATAAGAAAAAAGAATTGGATAACAACATGAAACAGCCTTTAAAAGCTCTAGCAATAGCTCTCGGATTGACCTTGGGCGCCAACTGTCACGCAATTGAACTTAAGCCAGTCGATACAGACTTTACATTACAAATACTGGGTTCAGGTGGTCCTATCTCGGATGACCTACGTGCATCATCAGGTGAAATCGTATGGTGGAAAGGCAAGTCACGAATCATGATTGATGCCGGTGGCGGTGTTTACCTACGTTTCGGTCAAGCGGGTGCAAAACTTGAAGACCTAGATTTCATGGGTATCACTCACTTCCATACCGATCACGTAAATGACATGCCCGCTCTTCTTAAAGGTGGCTACTTCTTTGAGCGTGAAAAGGCGTTGGAGATTTCAGGTCCAGCCGCAGGTTCAGCGTTCCCTAGCCTCAACGGTTACTTCGCAGCGAACTTTGACCCAGACCACGGCGCATACGCTTACCTTGCCGGCTTATATGATGGAACGGATGGTCTATTCCCAGTCAATCTTACCGATGTTGACTATCAATCCACAGAGCCAACCGTCGTTTACGAAAAAGATGGTTTGAAGATCACTGCTCTGGGTATTCCTCATGGTGATGTGCCTTGTCTCGCTTACCGAATTGAAAGTGAAGAAGGCGTGATGGTGATTTCAGCTGACCAAAACGGTAGCAACCCTGCGTTCTTAGACTTCGCTCGTGGCGCCGACATCATGATGATGCCAATGGCGATTCATGAACAAGCCGATGGTGTTTCTACATTCATGCACGCCAAGCCTTCTGTCATCGGTGAAATTGCTAAAGAGATCAATCCAAAAATGTTGGTACTTAACCACTGGATGGGTCTAGGCCTTAAGCGCAAATCTGAATCGATCAAAATCGTACGCGAATACTACGACGGGCCAATCATGTCTGGTCGTGATTTGGCTAGTTTCCCTATGTCTGCTGTAAAGGAGAAATAATATGAACAACAAAATCGCCCTATCAATCGCGATCACGTCTGTGATTAGCCTTAACTCTGCAATGGCGTTTGCTGATGCACCTGCCGAAGCGCCTGTTGAAGCGAAACAATCTTCAGGACACGGAGGTAAATGTGCCGCGGGTAAATGTGGTACAGAAAAACGCTTCGAAAAAGCAGAACTTACAAGCAACCCTCAAGACCGTTTAGTGCGTGCACGTGATGGGAAATGTGGCTTAACGGCTGAAGGTATCTCGCCAAGTAAAGAGCGTATCTTAATGGCGAATAGTAAGGTGACAGGTGGTGTATGTGGCCAGTAGAAACGCATAAAACTAACGCTTTAAAAACTAAAGATTTAAAAACTAGAGCTTCAGCATCAAACGACCGAGCTCCTAAAAGCAGAGAGTTAAACCATAAAGTGCGAATGATTCAGAATACAGACAAAGGCATTGGGCTACGCAGTGAGCATATTGAACTGCTCGCTCGTTCCCCAAAGCACCCTGATGTTGATTTTCTGGAGTTGGCTCCCGAGAACTGGATGAGCTTAGGCGGACTTAAGCGCGAACAACTACAGGATATAGCGAAGCAATACCCTTTGATCGCACACGGTTTGAGCTTATCCATTGGAGATTGTCAGCCGCTTAATACGAAGTTTGTTCGTCAGGTTGGTCAATTTCTCGATGAACTGAATATTCAGGTATACAGCGAACATTTGAGTTTCTCTCGAGACAGCCAAGGGTATCTGTATGAACTATTACCTGTGCCACGCCGCGCAGAAAACATCGGCTATCTAGCGGACAGAATCAAGCAAGTCCAAGACATCATTCAACGTCCTTTGGTCATGGAGAACATCTCTTATTACCACAATTACGGAGATGAGATGCCAGAGGGCGAGTTTATCGCTGAAATAGCAAAGCGCAGTGGTTGTGAGTTGTTGGTCGATATCAACAATCTTTATGTGAACAGTCAGAATCACCACTTTGATGCGGCTGAAATGCTTAAGGCTTTGCCAAGTGATGCTATTCGCTATTACCACATTGCTGGGCATTTGGTTGAGGGTGACAGATCGGTTGCAGGTAACACAGCGGTTGAAAGTAACAAGTCGCTACTTGATACCCACGGTATGGAAGTACAGCAAGAGGTTATCGATTTGGCGCGTTATGTGTTCGATCTTCATGGCAGCAAACCGTTGTTACTGGAAAGAGACAACAACGTACCTCCTTTGGTTGTGCTTAGTGAAGAGTTACGAACAGTGCATCGTCAGGTATTGAACGCAGGTGTTGCTCATCGTCCAATGAATCAGGAGTTGGTTTATGCATAACCCTCCTAGCATGATGATCACTCAAACGCAGGCGTTAACCGCATTGATACGTTCGCCACTTGAAGACAATACCGTGTGTCGATACAGCGAGTTCATTAGAGACAACGTATTTGGTGTATTGAACAACACATTCCCGCTGTTTTGTAAGCAAGTCGACCAAGACCAACTACTGATATTGGTTGATGAGTTTGTTGTGGTGCATTACGCCTCAGAGCCGGAGTTTCATCATATAGCAACTGAGTTTGTCAGCTTTGTTCAACGTCGAACTCAACCAATGTACATCTCTAGCTTAACTGCAACACATGAGCTTACAGCCGATCAACTGGCGGTGTTGGAGTACGAATGGTGTGCCTTTTACGTTGAGATTGATCCTTTAAAGCAGGTACTGCCTTTGTCATGTTCGGGTGACTTTCACGTCGATGAACGGCAGCTTCAATTGGGTTTGCTAGTCAACAGTACGATGAAGCTCGTGCAGGTACCTTTCATTGTTCATGGTGAATCGCTGACGTTTCTAACACAAAGGCGGTATCCCGTTTATTACGCGATTTATCGCGACTCTGACCAACGCGTCAACACGATAAAACTAAGAGAAATTGATGTTGCGATTATCCAAATAATCCAACAACAACCAAATCGTTCTTTAGCCGATATAAAACAAATAATTGCTCAACAATTGGCGAGATTCGAATTTATTAATTGGGTCGAACACTTCAGTGAAGTTGAACTGATTGGCGTTCACTCTTTAGGAGAGAAATTATGATTAAGTCAGCCCTCAGCTGGTACGACGCTATTGTCGAAAAATGCAAACAATACGATTACTTAGTACTGCTTTCAGTACGTCTCTATCTGATTCCGGTGATTTATGTCGGAGCACGCTCTAAAGTACTGGGCTTCTCGGGAACGGTTGCGTGGTTTGGTGCTTCGGCGGCCGACGGTGGTCTTAACCTTCCCTTCCCAGAGCTACTGGCATTCCTAGCGGCAGCAACCGAAGTTTTAGGTTGTATCTGTATCGCGTTAGGTCTGTTTACTCGCTTTATCTCGATTCCAATGATTTTCATGATGAGCGTCGCGAGTGCAATGGTTCACTGGAAACACGGTTGGGATGCGATTGCGACTGGCGATATGGAAGCAACCATTCGACTTAATGGCTTCATCGAATGGCTCTCGGTTAACTTCCCAGGTCGATACAACTACATCACTGAACTTGGCGACCCGGTAATGCTGAACAACGGTATGGAGTTCGCAGGCACCTACTTCGTGATGCTGTTAGTACTGCTTGTTTACGGTGGTGGTCGTTACGTGAGTGCAGATTACTGGCTACGTAAACAGTTCTCTAAAAAACAAAACAAAGCACTTCGTTGGTAATAGATTCTTTTCACACAGCTACATGTAAAACCCTTAATTAGTTCTCTCTAATTATCATCTTATTTTCCATTATCTTACCCGTCACACTCGTGGCGGGAAGGAGTTTTTATGCTTACAGATGTCGTTGATCTGTCGCGGTTTCAATTCGCAAGTACCGCTCTTTATCACTTTATATTCGTCCCCCTAACTATAGGCCTCTCCTTCTTACTCGCAGTGATGGAATCGCTGTATGTCATGACCAACAAAACCATCTACAAGGACATGACCAAGTTCTGGGGTAAGTTGTTTGGTATTAACTTTGCTGTCGGTGTTGCGACCGGCTTAACCATGGAATTCCAGTTCGGTACTAACTGGGCTTATTACTCGCATTACGTAGGCGATATCTTTGGCGCTCCGCTGGCCATTGAAGCCTTGATTGCGTTTTTCTTGGAATCAACCTTAGTCGGCATGTTCTTCTTTGGTTGGGACAAGCTCTCTAAGCGTCAGCACTTATCGGTAACGTGGTTGACGGCGTTGGGTTCGAACTTCTCTGGTCTGTGGATTCTGATGGCCAATGGCTGGATGCAAAACCCAGTGGGCGCAGAGTTTAACTTCGAAACCATGCGTATGGAGATGACAGACTTCGTCGAAGTGATCTTCAACCCAGTGACTCAAGTGAAGTTCGTGCATACCGTTGCGGCAGGTTACACAACCGGCGCGCTATTTATTATGGGTATCAGTGCTTACTACATGCTTAAAGGGCGTGATTTACCGTTCGCTCGTCGTTCATTTGCAGTAGCAAGTGCTTTTGGTATGGCTGCGATTGTTTCGACAGTGATGCTAGGTGATGAATCTGGTTATGAATTGGGTGATGTTCAACAGGTGAAGCTAGCGGCTATCGAAGCTGAATGGCACACAGAAGAAGCCCCTGCCTCATTCACACTGTTCGGCTTCCCGAATCAAGAAACCATGGAAACGGACTACGCGATTAAGATCCCTTACGTGATGGGTATTATCGCAACGCGATCTCTGGATACGCCAGTTGTCGGGATTCATGATCTATTGGCAAAGAATGAAGAACGTGTTCGTAGCGGCATCTTAGCTTATGGGCTATTAGAAAAACTGCGTTCTGGTGATAAATCACAACAAAATATCGATGATTTTGAATCGGTTAAACATGACTTAGGTTATGGATTACTGGTTAAGAAATACAGCGACAACGTGGTGGATGCAACAGAACAACAGATCAAACAAGCAGCCAAAGACACAATCCCAACGGTAGCCCCTCTATTCTGGAGTTTCCGCATCATGGTGGTGTGTGGCGTCTTAATGTTCGCCATTATTGGCCTTTCATTCGTACAAATTTGTCGCCGTAAGATTGGTACCAATCGTTGGTTACTGAAAGCAACGATATGTGCGATTCCACTTCCTTGGATTGCTTGTGAAGCAGGTTGGTTTGTTGCGGAATATGGCCGTCAACCATGGGCAATTGGTGAGATTCTACCAGTCAACATGGCGGCTTCTAATCTACCCGCTTCAAGTCTGTGGATCTCTATCGGCTTGGTTTATTTGTTCTACACCGCGTTCTTGATTATAGAAATGTTCCTGATGGTAAAGTTTGCAAAAATGGGCCCGAGCGCACTGAAAACGGGTCGCTATCATCATGAGCAATCAAACCAAGATCTAGCTATTGCAGGTGAACAAAGCACACCGCGTCAGCTAGATAAAACTATCGATCTTCATTAAGGAACTCAGATGTTTGATTACGAAAATCTTCGCCTGTTTACATGGGCAGTTATTGGCGTGTTGTTGATCGGTTTTATCATTACCGATGGATTCGACATGGGCGTTGCGGCGTTGCTCCCTGTTCTAGGGAAGTCGGAAGTTGATCGACGAATCATGATTAACTCGATTGCCCCTCACTGGGATGGCAACCAAGTATGGTTGGTTACCGCGGGTGGTGCTATCTTTGCGATATGGCCTGCAATCTACGCGGCTGCGTTCTCCGGGTTCTATTTAGCCATGATTATCGTGTTGGCGACCTTGTGGTTAAGACCGCTCGGTATGGATTACCGCGCTAAAATCGACAACCCACAATGGAAGAAAGCTTGTGATATTGCACTTATCGTCAGTGGTTTCATTCCTCCGGTTATCTTTGGTGTTGGTTTCGCTAACTTGATGATTGGTGTTCCGTTTGAATTTAACGAATTGCTAATGATGTCATACCAAGGTGGTTTCTGGGATCTACTCACGCCCTTCCCACTGCTATGTGGCTTGGTGAGCTTGGCGATGGTTGTCACGCAAGGCGCGGCATTCTTACAGATGAAAACGACGGGTGATCTAAAACAACGCGCGCAGAAAGTGATCGTATGTATGGCGCTTGTCACTGTCGGACTG
>NZ_JACJFF010000430.1:0-251 GCF_014164465.1 Vibrio sp. SG41-7
ACTGTTTGCCGGACTCAATTTACTTTTTGTTTCCACTTTTTAATAAAAAGTAGAATCAAAAAATGAACAATCATTTCTGATCATTCGAATACAAGACACTTGAATGTGTTTGTTGTGTTTATACCATTCTTATTAAATAAGAGCAGATAAACATTGAGAACTTTTAAATTTGATTTGAATTACTCGTAAGTAATCAAATCAGTCAGCTTTCCAAATTGTTAAAGAGCATAAAGCAAAAAGCTTTAATCAAT
>NZ_JACJFF010000431.1:0-251 GCF_014164465.1 Vibrio sp. SG41-7
CAAGTTATTACGCCTTTCATCGCCTCTGACTGCCAAGGCATCCACCGTGTACGCTTAGTCACTTAACCATACAACCCGAAAGGGTTTCTATTTGCTTTCACTTTAAAAAGTGAAGACAAATAAGTATATGGCAACTAACCAAGGTTTTTGGTTGTCATCAAGAAGGGTTAATTCTTGATGACTGTTTGCCGGACTCAATTTACTTTTTGTTTCCACTTTTTAATAAAAAGTAGAATCAAAAAATGAACAAT
>NZ_JACJFF010000432.1:0-251 GCF_014164465.1 Vibrio sp. SG41-7
TTAACAATTTGGAAAGCTGACTGATTTGATTACTTACGAGTAATTCAAATCAAATTTAAAAGTTCTCAATGTTTATCTTTCATTAGATAAACACAACAAACACATTCAAGTGTCTTGTATTCGAACGATCAGAAATGATTGTTCATTTTTTGATTCTACTTTTTATTAAAAAGTGGAAACAAAAAGTAAATTGAGTCCGGCAAACAGTCATCAAGAATTAACCCTTCTTGATGACAACCAAAAACCTTGGT
>NZ_JACJFF010000433.1:0-251 GCF_014164465.1 Vibrio sp. SG41-7
CGCAAACGTTATAGCCAGCGCAAAATGAAGGGGGTGCATCCATTGGATAAAAGCCTGAATCTGGGCAAAGATCAGTTCTCTGACGGAGTCAGGCTGCGACTGGCTGAACAAATAAATCACAGTGCATACGACCATGTGGCCCAGCAGATTGCACAAACCACCGGTGCTCAGGTAGCTAAGCGTCAATGCCTTAACCTCGTCCAGGACATGGCGCAGGATTTTGAAGATTATTACCTGCAAAATCGTTATCT
>NZ_JACJFF010000434.1:0-251 GCF_014164465.1 Vibrio sp. SG41-7
CAATCAAATTTAAAAGTTCTCAATGTTTATCTTTCATTAGATAAACACAACAAACACATTCAAGTGTCTTGTATTCGAATCAATGTTTACATTGATTCACAATTGAGTCCGGCAAACAGTTATCAGGAATTAACCCTTCTTGATGACAACCAAAAACCTTGGTTAGTTGCCATACGCTTATTTGTCTTCACTTTTTAAAGTGAAAGCAAATAGAAACCCTTTCGGGTTGTATGGTTAAGTGACTAAGCGTA
>NZ_JACJFF010000435.1:0-251 GCF_014164465.1 Vibrio sp. SG41-7
GAATGAAATTTACAGGTTTTATGAAAGGCAAAAAAAATGACCAACTACTGGATAATCGTCGAATGAGCATGCGTGAAGCGCGGCGATTAGGCGTGGCTGCGTAGGATAAGTCCGTCTAAATTCAGCAATTTAGTAGAAAAAACACCCACATTGCCTATAAAACAATCTGACCTTAAATCTGCAGTAAACACTCACGATTCAAACTGGAAATTTACCCCGTAAACGACCTTGATGGTTATGATTGAGTTTCT
>NZ_JACJFF010000436.1:0-250 GCF_014164465.1 Vibrio sp. SG41-7
TGTCAGTTCTGAGTGAAATCATCACGTCAGTCGTTGAGAAGAAACCGTACCCGAACGTTTTTGATCTATAAACTGCACATGCTTCTTCAGGAATGGTAAGTCAAGATACCTCGGTGAACGCTTACTTTCTGAGAGCGTATAGTCGCTGAGATGGCGAGCGACAGTCGATTCATGAATACGAAGGGCTTGAGAAATCATAGCCTGACTCCAACCTTCAGAAGTAAGTAACACAGCTTTAATGCGATCGCAT
>NZ_JACJFF010000437.1:0-250 GCF_014164465.1 Vibrio sp. SG41-7
GTTAAAGTCCAGTGGCGACTTTGATGGCTACTGGCAGTTTCATAAGCAGCAATCAAAGCAGCGTTGCTATACCTTCCAAGCAGCATGAGTGGATAATGGACCGTCGTCTGAAAGGAACTACACCCTTTAGCTTTAGAAAAGAAGAGTCTGAAACAGGCTGAGCCACTCACGTATGCCAAACAATACAAAGGGTTTACAGGTAACGATCCATACCAGTGTGTGCTATGCGGAAACAGAATGAAATTTACAG
>NZ_JACJFF010000438.1:0-249 GCF_014164465.1 Vibrio sp. SG41-7
TGTCAGACGAAGGTGGTTTCGATGAGTTTTTGGAGTTAGTTGCTTGTTTATCGGTAAGGTGGCGCAACTGTTCCCACAACTCTTCAATCAGTGCGTTTGCTTCATTAAGGTCAGAGGCTACGGGTGGTTCCTCTTGAAATTTAGGGGCTTTCTTTCTGCTCATAACAAACAGGATGAAGCACTGGAATGATCACTCAATAGTAAAAAGTGGATCAAGTGCTGAGTGTCACACTTTTTCTGTCAATAGGG
>NZ_JACJFF010000439.1:0-249 GCF_014164465.1 Vibrio sp. SG41-7
GGGTGTAGTTCCTTTCAGACGACGGTCCATTATCCACTCATGCTGCTTGGAAGGTATAGCAACGCTGCTTTGATTGCTGCTTATGAAACTGCCAGTAGCCATCAAAGTCGCCACTGGACTTTAACGAGCGAATTTTTAAAAGGGCTTCGGCGCCATCTAGCCCCCATCTTGCTCCTGTTATATCGAGGCGGTCATTAATCAGATGCCGGCAGGCGCCTTCAATTATCCCGCTCGCTATCGGAAATCCCG
>NZ_JACJFF010000043.1:0-42461 GCF_014164465.1 Vibrio sp. SG41-7
GAACACGCAGAAACAAAAAAGACCCGCAAAAGCGAGGATTTGAAATTACTATGCGCCCTTGAAAAAAGGAGCATTAACGTAAGGTCTGAATTACTTCAGCATACCTTCGTTAGAGTTCTCACGAACGTGCTTAAGAATAGACTTAACACCACGTGCGCTTGAAGCAACAACATTACCAGACGTCATGTAATCAGTACCGCCAGCAAAGTCAGTCATGATAGCGCCAGCTTCACGAGCGATTAGATCGCCAGCTGCTAGATCCCATGGCTTAAGGCCTAGTTCTAGGTAACCGTCAACACGGCCAGCCGCTAGGTAACATAGGTCAAGTGCTGGAGAGCCAGTACGACGGAAGTCCGCACAATCAACGAATAGACCTGAGATGATCTTCATGAAAGATTCAGAGTGTTGTTTTTGCTTGAATGGGAAACCAGTCGCTAGAACAGTACCTTGAAGGTCTTTAAGTTGAGTAACACGCATACGAGCGTTGTTAAGTTGAGCGCCAGAGCCACGTTGAGCTGTGAATAGCTCGTTTAGCATTGGGTCATAAACACAAGCAACTTCTGTACGACCGTTCATACGAACAGCAATAGATACAGAGAAGTGAGGGAAACCTTTTACAAAGTTGTTGGTGCCATCTAGTGGGTCAACGATCCATTGTACGTCAGAATCTTTACCTTCAGTCAGGCCTGACTCTTCAGAAATAATGCTGTGCTCTGGGTAAGATGATTTGATTGTCTCAATAATCATGTACTCAGCTTCTTGAGCAATGTTAGTAACGTAATCGTTGTTACCTTTTAGAGACGATTCGATCTTATCAGTTGTTTCTAGAGATTTAGCAATATGGTTGCCAGCTTTACGCGCAGCGCGTATCGCAATGTTTAGCATTGGATGCATAGGTTTTTCCCACAAGATGTTAAAGAACAGTTTAAAGCGGCGGCGAGTATACCAAATTTTTTGCAAAAGGGAAGTGGTTGTTTTTTGAACTCTTGAATTCACATTACGAGAAGGGTCTGACCATTTTACTTAGCTATGTGTTAATATCTCGCGATTATTTTTAAAGTGGTGTCATATAGCATGTTAGACAATGTAAAAGTCGTTCTGGTTGGTACGTCTCATTCGGGAAATATCGGATCAGCAGCTCGCGCAATGAAAGTGATGGGTTTGAGTCAATTAGTTCTTGTAGACCCTCAATGTGAAGTTGACGAGCAGACCTTAGCACTGGCTGCGGGTGCTGGTGACATCGCAGAAAACGCGACCATTGTGTCTACATTGGATGAAGCAGTAAAAGACTGTGGTTTGGTGGTTGGTTCAAGTGCACGTTCACGTACGCTTGAATGGCCAATGCTAGAGCCTCGTGAGTGCGGACAAAAGTTTGCCGTTGAAGGTCAAAAGCACCCTGTAGCATTAGTCTTCGGTCGTGAGCGCACTGGCTTGACTAACGATGAGCTTCAGAAGTGCCACTTCCATGTATGTATCCCAGCCAACCCTGAATACAGTTCACTGAACCTAGCAATGGCGGTACAAACGCTAAGCTATGAAGTTCGCGTGGCACACCTTGATATGGTTGCGAGCCAATATCAACCACAGCAACAAGATGAGTACCCACGTCACGAAGAACTAGAAATGTTCTATGAACACCTTGAAAAAGTGATCATTGATACCCAATTTATCTCTAAGGATAAACCGGGTCAGGTGATGAACAAGCTACGTCGTCTGTTCAGCCGAGCTCGTCCTGAACTGCAAGAGATCAATACTCTACGTGGTATTTTGACTTCAATTGAGAAGAGCAAAAACGACAAATAAAACCCACTCTGCTTGTAGGGATGAATACCTGACTAAAATAGTCAACTAAATACTTGACCAATTTAGTCGGGTATGGGAAAATTCCAACCACATAAACAATGTGGATACGGTGTGATATGAAACTTACATCTAAAGGAAGATATGCGGTAACAGCTATGCTAGATGTAGCACTGCATTCGCAAAAGAGCCCAGTTCCTCTGGCTGACATTTCAGAGCGACAAGGCATCTCGTTATCTTACTTAGAACAACTATTTTCTAAGTTACGTAAAGCTGGCTTAGTTGCTAGTGTTCGTGGTCCTGGCGGTGGTTACCGTTTAGGTGCTGAAGCGAGCGACATCGCTGTCGGAACTGTGATTGCTGCAGTAGACGAATCAGTGGACGCAACTAAGTGTCACGGTCGAGCAGACTGCCAAGGTGGTAGTCGTTGTTTAACTCACACTTTATGGCGTGATTTAAGCTCCCGAATCAGCAGCTTCTTAAACGACATTACGCTCGGTGAGCTAATGAAAGATAACGAAGTTTTACAGATTTCTGATCGTCAAGATATCGATCTTGCGGTTAATAATGGTTTTGCACATAAAAATACGAGCACTACAACGATTAGTGCAGCACCTCACGGTGTTAATGCCCGCTCTTAGCGGTCAGTTTTTACATTGGAGTAGAAAATGAAACTGCCTATTTACTTTGACTATTCAGCTACATGCCCAGTCGATCCACGTGTTGCTGAAAAAATGGTTCAGTGCATGACGATGGACGGTAACTTCGGTAACCCTGCATCTCGTTCACACCGTTACGGCTGGCAGGCAGAAGAATCAGTAGATAATGCTCGTGAGCAAATTGCCGATCTACTAAATGCAGACCCACGTGAAATTGTTTTCACGTCAGGTGCTACAGAGTCAGACAACCTTGCTATCAAAGGTGCAGCGCACTTTTACGAGAAGAAAGGTAAGCACGTAATCACGTGTAAAACAGAACACAAAGCGGTTCTTGATCCATGTCGCCAACTAGAGCGTGAAGGTTTTGAGGTAACTTACCTTGAGCCAGAAGCAAACGGCATCATTGATCTAGACAAGCTACAGTCTGCAATGCGTGAAGATACTGTTTTAGTTTCTATCATGCACGTTAACAACGAGATTGGTGTAATCCAAGATATCGGTGCAATCGGCGAGTTATGTCGTGCACGCAAGATCATCTTCCACGTTGATGCGGCGCAGTCTGCGGGTAAAATCCCACTAGACGTAAAAGAGATGAAAGTTGATCTTATCTCTATGTCTGCACACAAAGCATACGGCCCTAAAGGCATCGGCGCTTTGTACGTTCGTCGTAAGCCACGTATTCGCCTTGAAGCGCAAATGCACGGTGGCGGTCATGAACGTGGTTTCCGTTCTGGTACTCTTGCTACTCACCAAATCGTGGGTATGGGCGAAGCGTTTGCTATCGCTAAACAAGACATGCAGAAAGATTACGATCACGCACTAGCACTTCGTGAGCGCCTATTGAAAGGTGTTCAAGATCTAGAAGCAGTAACGGTAAACGGCGACTTAGACCAACGTGTACCACACAACCTAAACGTGAGCTTTGCTTTCGTTGAAGGTGAATCTCTGCTTATGTCTCTTAAAGACCTAGCAGTATCATCAGGTTCTGCATGTACATCAGCAAGCCTAGAGCCTTCATACGTTTTACGTGCTCTTGGTCTGAACGATGAACTGGCACACAGCTCAGTACGTTTCTCATTCGGCCGTTTTACAACGGAAGAAGAAATCGACTACGCGATTGCACAAATCCGTGTAGCGGTAAACAAATTACGCGACATGTCTCCTCTATGGGATATGTATAAAGAAGGGATTGATTTGAACACTGTTGAGTGGGCTCATCACTAATCTCACGGAAATAGAGGATTCGAGGTAACTATCATGGCATATAGCGAAAAAGTAATTGATCACTACGAAAACCCACGTAACGTAGGTTCGTTTGATAAAGAAGACCCAAGTGTAGGTAGCGGCATGGTTGGCGCACCGGCTTGTGGTGACGTAATGAAACTGCAAATCAAAGTATCTGCAGAAGGTATTATTGAAGACGCAAAATTCAAGACTTACGGTTGCGGTAGCGCAATCGCTTCTAGCTCACTAGTTACAGAGTGGGTTAAAGGCAAAAGTATTGATGAAGCAGCTGCTATTAAAAACTCTGAAATCGCAGAAGAGCTTGAGTTGCCACCAGTAAAAGTTCACTGTTCAATTCTTGCTGAAGATGCGATCAAAGCAGCTGTTGCGGATTACAAAAAGAAGCACTAATCGCTTCAATACCGTAATCACGTCGACAAAATAAGTAATATTTGGGAGCACCCTTTGTGCTCCCACCTGAGTTCTCAATTTATATAAAACACAAGGTTGTAGTATGGCCATCACCATGACAGATACGGCAGCAAGCCGAGTTCAAGCTTTCCTAGATAACCGTGGTAAAGGTCTCGGGTTACGCTTAGCAGTAAAAACTACTGGCTGTTCGGGTATGGCGTATGTACTGGAATTCGTTGACGAGCTTAACGAAGAAGACGAAGTGTTTGAGCACTCAGGTGTGAAGGTCATCATTGATCCAAAGAGCCTAGTATACCTAGATGGTACTGAGCTTGATTATGTAAAAGAAGGCCTAAACGAAGGTTTTGAATTCAACAACCCGAACGCGAAAGGCGAATGTGGTTGTGGTGAGAGCTTCAATGTTTAAACGCTTGAATCGTTAAGCGTTGTAAGCGAAGAATAAAATTAGGCTCTGAACAAAGAGCCTAAACTTAGGACCACCTTTACATGAATCATTTCGAATTATTTGGGCTACCACTTCAGTTTCAACTGGATGGTAGCCTTCTTTCTTCTCAGTTTAGAGATCTGCAACGCCAATTCCATCCTGATAAATTCGCGATAGCTTCTGAGCGTGATCGCTTATTAGCCGTGCAAAAAGCGGCACAAATCAATGATGCGTACCAGGTATTGAAGAATCCAATCAGCCGAGCAGAATACCTGCTGGTTCAACACGGTGAAGACATTCGTGGCGAACAACAAACCATGCAAGATCCGATGTTCCTGATGGAGCAGATGGAGTTGCGTGAAGAGCTAGAAGACATCGCAGACAGTTCTGATCCCGAAGATGCGCTATTTGCATTTGAAGGCAAGGTTAGCAAAATGTATAAACAACAATTAAGCGCTATCCAACAAGAACTTGAAAGCGAAGCTTGGCTTGAAGCTGCAGACCGAGTAAGAAAGCTTAAGTTTATTGCAAAATTAAAGAATGAAATCGAATTAGTTGAAGATCGTTTGATCGGCTAGTTTGTATAACAAGGACACCTCCATGGCACTACTTCAGATTGCAGAACCAGGGCAAAGCGCCGCTCCTCACCAGCATAAGCTTGCTGTGGGTATTGATTTAGGTACAACAAACTCGTTGGTTGCTGCAGTACGCAGTGGCGAGGCGAGTACACTCGTTGATCAACAAGGTCGAAGCATTTTACCTTCAGTTGTTCACTACCAATCGGAATCTTATACGACTGGTGATGAAGCGCGTGCAAATGCACAAACTGATCCTAAAAATACCATTATCTCAGTTAAGCGATTAATCGGTCGTTCACTGTCAGATATTCAACAGCGATACCCATCTCTGCCATATCAGTTTGAAGAAAGTGATAATGGTTTGCCTGTGATTCGCACAGAACAAGGCAACAAGAACCCAATTCAAGTATCAGCAGACATTCTTCGAGCGCTAGGTCAACGTGCTGAGTCAACACTAGGTGGCGAGCTATCTGGTGCAGTGATTACCGTTCCTGCGTACTTTGATGATGCACAGCGTGCCGGTACGAAAGACGCGGCGCAACTTGCTGGTCTTCACGTGTTACGTCTTCTTAATGAACCTACTGCCGCAGCGATTGCTTACGGCCTGGATTCAGGTAAAGAAGGGGTAATCGCCGTTTATGACTTGGGTGGTGGTACGTTTGATATCTCTATCCTACGCCTATCTAAAGGTGTCTTTGAAGTTTTAGCAACGGGTGGTGACTCTGCGCTAGGTGGTGATGACTTTGACCATTTGATTGCAGAACATTTCCAAGCGCAAATGGGCTTATCAGAGCTTACGGCAGAACAGAACCGTATTCTTCTAGACGCAGCAACAGAAGCGAAGATTGGCTTATCTGAAGCTGAAAGTGTTGATGTTGACGTACTAGGTTGGTCTGGTTCATTAACTCGTGAAGAGTTCGAAGAGCTCATCAAGCCACTAGTTAAGAAAACGCTACTTTCTTGCCGTCGCGCACTGAAAGATGCTGAAGTTGACGCGGACGGAGTTCTGGAAGTGGTTATGGTTGGTGGTTCAACTCGTACCTTACTTGTCCGTGAAATGGTGGGTGGCTTCTTTGGTCGTACGCCATTAACCAGCATTAACCCTGATGAAGTGGTTGCGATTGGTGCGTCGATTCAAGCGGATATCTTAGTTGGCAACAAGCCTGACTCTGAGATGCTACTTCTAGATGTTATCCCACTTTCCTTAGGTATCGAAACTATGGGTGGCTTGGTCGAAAAGATTATCCCTCGTAACACCACGATCCCTGTTGCTCGCGCACAAGAATTTACCACGTTCAAAGACGGTCAAACTGCAATGACAGTGCACACCGTGCAAGGAGAGCGTGAAATGGTCGACGACTGTCGTTCACTAGCTCGATTTGCTCTGAAAGGCATTCCGCCAATGACAGCAGGTGCTGCGCATATTCGTGTCACTTACCAAGTGGATGCTGATGGCCTGCTATCGGTTACCGCGATGGAGAAGAGCACTGGCGTTCAAGCTGAAATTCAGGTTAAACCGTCTTACGGCTTAAGCGATAATGAAGTGGCGAACATGCTGAAAGATTCGATGACGTTTGCTAAAGAAGACATGCAAGCGCGTGCTCTTGCTGAACAACGCGTAGAAGCGGATCGTGTTATTGAAGGCCTTATTGCTGCGATGCAAGCTGATGGTGACGAGCTGCTTGATGAACAAGGCAGACAACAACTTGTTCAAGCGATTGAAGCACTGATCGAAGTGCGTAATGGCGATAATTCCGATGCCATTGAGCTAGAAATTAAGAATACCGACAAAGCGAGCCAAGACTTTGCTTCTCGTCGTATGGATAAATCAATTCGAGCTGCACTGTCAGGTCAGTCAGTCGATAATATTTAATAGTTAGAGAATAGATAAACATGCCAAAGATTATTGTTTTACCTCACGAAGATCTATGTCCAGAAGGCGCTGTTTTAGAAGCAAAAACTGGTGAGACGGTTCTTGATGTTGCACTGAAGGCCGGTATTGGTATTGAACACGCATGTGAAAAGTCGTGTGCATGTACTACATGTCACGTTGTGATTCGTGAAGGTTTCGACTCATTAGAAGAAAGTGATGACCTAGAAGACGACATGCTTGATAAAGCATGGGGTCTGGAAATGGAATCTCGTCTTGGTTGCCAAGCTAAAGTGGCGGATACTGACCTGGTTGTTGAGATTCCAAAGTACACATTGAACCTAGCTTCTGAAGAGCACTAAGAATTCAGCTCGGCTAAAACTGTTAGTGAAACTGGCATAGAATATAAATCATGAAGATGACAAATCGTCGCTGATAAATATAAGGAAGTGTTATGAGCTTGAAATGGATTGATTCGCGAGATATTGCGATTGAACTATGTGATTTATACCCAGATACCGATCCTAAAACGGTGCGTTTTACGGACTTGCATCAATGGGTGTTAGATCTCGAAGATTTTGATGATGAGCCGAATCACTCGAATGAGAAAATTCTAGAGGCCATTATTTTGTGCTGGATGGATGAGATGGACTAGCCCTCTTGTTCTATAATTTGGCCGTTGGTTGGAATTTATCCAATATAAAACACAGCCAAGTTAACAATTCTTACTAAAAAAAGCGGACCTTATGGTCCGTTTTTTTATCAAAATGACATTTTTCTCCTACATAATGCTAACATCAGTCCGCTAATAAAAAATAATCAGAACCACACACTCAAGGTGGTTCATGACAAGGAGAAATCATGTCTACACAGATGTCAGTATTTTTAAGTCAAGAAGCTGCCCAGCCTCAGTGGGGAGCAAGAGCTATTTTATCGTTTTCTGAAGCGGGAGCGACAATTCACATTGGTGAAGGCCACGATTTAGGAGCGGTTCAACGTGCTGGTCGTACGCTTGACGGACAAGGTATCGCATTGGTTTCACTTAGCGGTGAAGGGTGGGATTTAGAAAGCGTTTGGGCTTTCTACCAAGGCTACCGTGGACCAAAGAAAAAGAATGCATTGGAATGGGATACACTTTCAGAAACCGACCAAGCTGAGCTAGAAGCTCGCATTCGCTCTACTGATTGGACTCGTGACATCATCAACAAAACCGCTGAAGAAGTGGCACCTCGTCAATTAGCGACGATGGCTGCGGAATACATCAAGTCAGTGGCTCCTGCGGGCACAGTTAAAGCGAAAATCGTTAAAGACAAAGATCTCCTAACTGAAGGTTGGGAAGGCATCTACGCGGTAGGCCGCGGCTCTGAACGCACATCTGCGATGCTTCAACTGGACTTCAACCCTACCGGCGACGAAGACGCACCTGTATTTGCTTGTCTGGTTGGTAAAGGTATCACTTTCGACTCAGGCGGTTACAGCATCAAGCCAGGTCAATTCATGACAGCAATGAAGGCTGACATGGGTGGTGCGGCGACTATTACGGGTGGTTTAGGTCTAGCGATTGAACGCGGCCTGAACAAGCGTATTAAGCTTATTCTATGTTGTGCAGAGAACATGATCTCAGGTCGTGCATTGAAGCTTGGCGACATCATTACTTACAAAAATGGTAAGACGGTTGAGATCATGAATACCGATGCGGAAGGTCGCTTGGTTCTTGCTGATGGTTTGATGTACGCAAGTGCACAAAACCCTGAGCTGATCATCGACTGTGCAACGCTAACCGGCGCGGCTAAAAATGCATTAGGTAACGACTACCACGCACTATTGAGCTTCGATGATGAGTTGTCTCACCAAGCACTAACGGCGGCAAATCAAGAGAAAGAAGGCCTATGGCCATTGCCTCTTGCTGACTTCCACCGTGGCATGTTGCCTTCAAATTTTGCTGATCTATCAAACATCAGCTCTGGTGATTACACTCCGGGTGCAAGTACCGCTGCTGCGTTCCTTTCTTACTTTGTCGATGATTACAAAAAAGGTTGGATTCACATGGACTGCGCAGGTACTTACCGTAAGTCATCAAGTGATAAGTGGGCTGCAGGCGCGACCGGTATGGGTGTTCGTACACTGGCTCGTCTTCTTATCGACCAAGCAAAATAATAATAAGAGTGAGCGGTATTTCGATACCGCTTATTCATCAACTCAGATCGAATGATCTCAGTAATTTCAGTATTTAATAACAAAAAAATGAAGTGAAGGAATCCCTATGGCTCTAGAAAGAACGTTCTCAATTGTTAAGCCGGATGCAGTTAAGCGTAACCTTGTTGGTGAAATCTACCACCGCATTGAAAAAGCAGGCCTACAGATTATTGCCGCTAAAATGGTTTCTCTTACTGAAGCGCAAGCAAGTGGCTTCTATGCAGAACATGAAGGTAAAGAGTTCTTTGGACCACTAAAAGAGTTCATGACTTCTGGTTCTATCATGGTTCAAATACTTGAAGGCGAAAACGCGATTGCTCGTTACCGTGAACTAATGGGTAAAACTAACCCAGAAGAAGCGGCATGCGGCACTATCCGTGCTGACTACGCAATCAGCATGCGTTACAACTCAGTACACGGCAGCGACAGCCCTGAGTCTGCAGCTCGCGAAATCGAATTCTTCTTCCCAGAATCTGAAATTTGCCCGCGTCCAGCTGAATAAGCAGACAACAGCAAGTATCAATAAAGGCTTCACTTCGGTGAAGCCTTTTTCGTATGTGGACTTTGCATTCTCGATAATCTATTTAGTCGTCATTCCCGAGAGCGACGTAGGAGTGTAAGCGGGAATCTCTGTTAGTTGTTGGAGATTCCAGATACCTCGTTCCTCAGTTCTGGAATAACGGGCTTTGAGGAGTTCATGACCTGATAGCGATGAATGGCGGGACCATAATCTTGTGGTAAGTATTGGTGAGCTTGTGGAGATTATTTACGTCATTCCCGAAAGCGACGGAGGAGCGTAATCGGGAATCTTTTCTTTAATTTAGGTATTCTCAGACCGAACAAAACAATTGTTCAAGTTTTAATCGCTTAACTTTGAATGTCTTAATAAACACAGGGTTTTACAGCGCTTGTTGAAGTTGCGTAAAGCCTGTACAATTCGCGCCCTTAATTATTGTTCCGTCATTGAGAGGCATCATGACCACAGCTAAAGTCAATCTACTCGATTTTGATCGTAAAGGTCTTCGTAAATTTTTCACAGAAGAACTGAATGAGAAAGCGTTTCGAGCAGAGCAAGTGATGAAGTGGATTTATCACTTCGGTGTCGATGACTTCGAACAAATGAACAACATCAACAAAAAATTACGTGAGAAACTGCTGCATCGCTGTGAGATTGTTGCACCTATCGTTTCTGAAGCTCAGCACTCTGCAGATGGCACCATTAAATGGGCTATGAGCGTTGGTGACCAAGACGTTGAGACGGTATACATCCCAGATGGTGACCGTGCGACGCTATGTGTATCTTCACAGGTTGGTTGTGCACTAGAATGTAAATTCTGCTCTACGGCTCAACAAGGCTTCAACCGTAACCTGAAAGTTTCAGAGATCGTTGGTCAAATCTGGCGTGCTGCACGTGAAATCGGTTTAGAGAAAGATACGGGTCGTCGTCCAATTACTAACGTCGTAATGATGGGTATGGGTGAGCCTCTGCTTAACATGAAGAACCTAATTCCATCATTAGAGCTGATGCTTGATGATCTAGGATTCTCACTGTCTAAGCGTCGTGTGACAGTATCAACATCTGGTGTTGTTTCTGGTCTTGATCAGATGACAGACAACATCGATGTGGCTCTGGCGATTTCTCTACACGCACCAAACGATGCACTACGTAGCCAAATCATGCCAATCAACGACCGTTGGGATATCCAAGATTTCCTAGCATCGGTTCGTCGCTACATTGCTTCTTCAAATGCTAACCGCGGTAAAGTAACGGTTGAGTACGTTCTATTGGATCATGTGAATGATGATATGGACCACGCTCGTGAACTTGCTGAGCTAATGAAAGAGACGCCTTGTAAGATCAACTTGATTCCATTCAACCCTTATCCGGGTTCGCCTTACAAGAAGCCAAGCAACTCTCGTATTGATCGCTTCCAAAAAACGCTGATGGAATACAACTACACAGTAACGGTTCGTAAAACACGTGGCGATGATATTGATGCCGCATGTGGTCAGTTGGTTGGTGATGTCATTGATAGAACCAAGCGTACTAAAATGCTGAAAGCCGCCTCTGAAGCTAACTTAATCGCAGGTGATGTGATTCAAGTAAAAGCGGTTTAAATACCATTTAGATCTAAACAAGCCAGAAGGATTCCTTCTGGCTTGTTGCTTTTCTGGAAGGTGAATTTCCAAAAAATGGATTTTTTCCCCACGCTTTCTTACATTTTTCGTTAAATTTTGGACAAAACCATGAGCTGACGGTAAATTTTGTCGAAAGTGTTTTTGCCTTGTAATGGCATTAGCTTATGATTAAATAATCTTAAATTAATTTAAGTGCTCGCTTGTTACCCGATAATCGTCAATGTGTCTATTTAGGTTGGCTACTTGATAAACTAGCTTCCTGAGAAAGTCGCTCACCAACAGTGTGTGGTTTTCTACTTTAAGGGTTGATGAACCGGGTGACAGGAAAAATTCCACATAGTAGGTTGTAAGATTGAGCTTAAACGAAAATAAAAAATGCTCTCATCAACCTGCAATAATACTTTAGAAGTTCACTCTCTATGAACACAGAACAAGAAACACAAACGCAAGAAACTGTCGCTCCAGCAATTGAAGCGGGAACGCTGCTCAAAAATAAACGAGAATCTCTTGGTTTAACACAAAAGCAGATCTCTGATCGCTTGAAGCTACGCGTTACGCTTATCCAGCAAATTGAAGAAAACCAATTCGAGTCAGATCAGGTTGCTACCTTTATGCGAGGTTACATTCGTTCATACGCGAAATACGTCAATCTTGATGAAAAAGTCGTGTTGAACGCGCTTCATCATTCTGGTGATGCCCAACATCAAGAACAAGAAATGTTGAGCTTCTCTCGTAAGACTAAAACCGAGAAGCACAACAGCCGTATTATGCTCCTTACTTGGAGTATCTTTGCTGTGATTGTGGGCATCTCCTCACTTTGGTGGTGGCAGAACCAACAGCAAGACACCTTATCTCAATCTTTAGCCAATACTGAAAGCTCGGAAGAGCTAGTGGTAGAAGAGTCGCTTGATCCTGAGCTTACTTCATTAGAAGTGATTGAAGCAGAGCAAAACACAGAAACATCTCCTGTTACTGAAAATTCTGATGAGCTTACTGAAGTGAGTTCAGCTGAAGATTCAGTAACTCTTGACCCTGTTGAAGTCCTTGAAGAAGCACCAGAAGCAGCAGACGTTGCTTCGGTTACTAAGGAATCAGAGACTGTAGCGCCTGAAGCTGTGGTTAACGAGCTAGTGATGCAGTTCTCTGCTGATTGTTGGATCCAAGTGAAAGATGCTTCGGGCAAAACATTATCTACTGGCATTAAAAAAGCAGGCCAGACATTAAATCTTTCTGGAACTGCACCATATAAAGTGATTCTGGGTGCGCCTGAAGGCGTATCGATGACATTTGCAAGTGAACCTGTCGACCTTTCTGGGTATACTTCAGGCAAAGTAGCTAGAATAACCTTACCTTAGAGTTAATATGCAACACGAATCTCCTATTATTCGTCGCAAATCAACCCGTATTTATGTGGGTGATGTGCCGATCGGTGATGGTGCACCAATTGCTGTGCAATCCATGACCAACACAAGAACAACAGATGTCGCCGCGACCGTCGCTCAAATTAGAGCTTTGGAAAAAGTGGGGGCAGATATCGTTCGCGTATCTGTACCGACTATGGAGGCCGCTGAAGCTTTTAAGCTAATCAAGCAGCAGGTCTCTGTTCCTTTGGTTGCTGACATTCACTTCGACTACCGTATCGCTCTTAAAGTGGCAGAGTATGGGGTTGACTGTCTGCGTATCAACCCAGGAAACATCGGTAACGAAAGCCGCATTCGCTCTGTTGTGGATTGTGCTCGTGATATGAATATTCCGATTCGTATTGGTGTTAACGGTGGTTCTCTTGAAAAAGAGATCCAAGAGAAATACACAGAGCCTACAGCGGAAGCGCTGGTTGAATCTGCAATGCGTCACGTCGATATCCTAGACCGTCTGAACTTTGATCAATTCAAAGTCAGCGTGAAGGCTTCTGATGTATTCCTAGCCGTCGGTTCTTACCGTTTGCTTGCTAAGCAGATTGACCAACCACTTCACCTAGGTATTACTGAAGCGGGTGGAGCACGTGCGGGTTCTGTGAAATCGGCTGTAGGTTTGGGCATGTTATTGTCCGAAGGTATCGGCGATACGCTGCGTATCTCGCTAGCAGCAGATCCAATCGAAGAGATCAAAGTTGGCTTTGATATTCTTAAATCTTTGCGCATTCGCTCACGTGGTATCAACTTCATTGCGTGTCCGAGCTGTTCTCGCCAAGAATTCGATGTTATCAACACCGTTAACGCCCTTGAAGAACGCTTGGAAGACATAGTGACTCCAATGGATGTCTCTATCATCGGTTGTGTCGTTAACGGCCCTGGTGAAGCTGAAGTGTCTCACTTAGGCCTTGCGGGTAGTGCTCGTAAGAGTGCCTTCTACGAAGAC
This sequence comes from Vibrio sp. SG41-7, assembly GCF_014164465.1. Lineage (NCBI taxonomy): Bacteria > Pseudomonadati > Pseudomonadota > Gammaproteobacteria > Vibrionales > Vibrionaceae > Vibrio > Vibrio sp. SG41-7. The sequence continues at coordinate 13,681 of NZ_JACJFF010000043.1, forward strand.
GGTAAGCGTCAGAAAGAGCGTTTTGACAACGATGACCTTGTCGACAAGCTTGAAGCGAAGATCCGAGCAAAAGCATCGGTGCTTGATAAAGCAAATCGCATTGATGTAGAAAACTTAGAAGATTAATACAACGCGATGGGGTGTGATGGTCTATTCGCACTAACACCTGGTCGTGAGAAATTACGGAATAAATACTGTGGCTAAAAATATCCAAGCAATTCGAGGCATGAACGACTGCCTACCAACTCAATCACCACTGTGGCAGAAAGTAGAAAGCGCAGTTAAAAGTGTGGTGAGTGCATACGGTTACAACGAAGTACGTATGCCTATCGTTGAAGAAACGAACCTATTTAGCCGTGCGGTTGGTGAAGAGACAGACGTTGTTTCTAAAGAGATGTACACCTTTGATGACCGTAATGGCGACAGCCTAACGCTGCGTCCAGAAGGCACAGCAGGTTGTGTACGTTCATGTATTCAAAACAGCCTTATCAACCGTGATGAGCAGCGCCTATGGTACATGGGTCCAATGTTCCGTCACGAGCGTCCTCAAAAAGGTCGTTACCGTCAATTCCACCAATGTGGTGTTGAAGTGTTTGGCCTAGACGGTCCAGACGTTGACGCAGAACTTATCATGATGACAGCACGTCTATGGCGTGAACTAGGCATCGATAAGCACGTTCGCCTCGAGCTAAACTCAATCGGTTCTCAAGAAGATCGCGTAAGCTACCGCACTGCGTTAGTGACTTTCCTTGAGCAACACATTGATGTGCTAGATGAAGACTGCAAACGTCGCATGCACACTAACCCTCTACGTGTACTTGATACTAAGAACCCGGATGTTCAAGCTATCTTAGGTGACGCACCTCGACTATCTGAATATTTAGGTGAAGAATCGAAGCAACATTTTGCTGGTTTGTGTGAACTTCTTGACGCTGTTGGTATCGAATACCAAGTTAATGAGCGTCTAGTACGTGGCCTAGATTACTACAACCGCACAGTATTTGAGTGGATCACTGATAGCCTTGGTGCTCAAGGTACAGTTTGTGGCGGCGGTCGTTACGATGGTCTTGTTGAGCAACTAGGCGGCAAAGCAACCAATGCTGTTGGCTTCGCAATGGGTCTAGAGCGTCTAGTTCTTATGATGGAAACGCTAGAGCTAACAGAAGTTCGCCGTAGCGTTGACGTATACGTGGTTGCTGCTGGCGAAGGTACTATGATCGCAGGCATGCAGTTAGCGAATCAATTACGCGATACCGTTGAAGGCGTACGCGTAATGAACCACTTCGGTGGTGGTAACTTCAAGAAGCAATTCAAGCGTGCTGACAAAGTAGGTGCTGTTGTAGCACTGGTACTTGGTGAGAACGAAGTTGCTGACAATACAGTTGTGCTAAAAGATCTGGTTGGCGGCGAGCAAGAAACCGTGTCTCAAACGGAAGTTGCAGAGAAAGTTGCTGCGCTAATCTAATTAGCCATTGAGCAAACGCTCACAATGAATATCAACGTCAGCACTATGCTGGCGTTTAAAGAATTAAAGAGGACAGGAAGTGGAACTTTACGATAGCGAAGAGCAACAAGTTGAAGCCATTAAAGATTGGTGGAAAGAGAACGGTAAAGCCGTAATCTTTGGTGCAGTTATTGGTTTAGGCGGTCTATTTGGCTGGCGCTATTACCAAGATTCAGTCGTTGAAGCGCGTGAAGTAGCTTCAGAAGGCTACACCTCTGTAATTTCAGCTCTTGATGCTAAGGGCGTTGATGCTCAATCTGATATTCAAGCTTTTATCGACGCTAACAAAGACGCTGAATACTCTGTACTTGCTGCTATGCAATTAGCAAAAGCGCAAGTTCAAGCGGGTGACCTTGCAGCTGCACTTGAACAGCTTGAGTGGGCAAAATCGGCAACTAAGGATGCGGCACTTACGCCACTACTGACTTACCGTGCTGCACGTATCAAAGCTGAGCAAGGTGAATTTGACGCAGCATTGACTGATCTTGAAGCGATGACTGACGAATCTTGGACTGGCCGTGTTGCTGAACTGCGTGGTGATATCTCACTTCGTAAAGGCGATACAGATGCGGCTTACAGTGCTTACTCTGAAGCACAACAAGCAGCTGATGCGAGCCAAACGCTTCAAATCAAACTTGACGACCTAGCTAAATAAGGCGCTTTGAATGAAGAAGATGTTTCCAAAAGCGGCGTTGTGTGCGATTGCTCTTGGCCTATTGGCTGGCTGTGCGGGTGAAGAAGACACCGTCATCATGGCGCCAGTACCAACAGTAAATAGCGAGTTCACTCCTAGTCAGGAATGGTCTACGTCGGTTGGTGATGGTGTTGGCCACTACTTTTCAAAACTAACGCCAGAATTGGCTTACGACAAAGTGTTTGTTGCGAGCCGTGAAGGTATGGTTAAAGCGCTTGACCCTGAAACCGGTAAAGAGCTGTGGAAAGTCGATCTTGAGAAAGAAGTACTGGCTCGTTTATCGGGTGGCTTAACGGCGGCTTACGGCAAAGTATTTGTTGGTTCTGAAAATGGCGAAGTGATCGCGATGGATGAATCAACCGGTGAAGAGCTGTGGCGTGTATCAGTGAATGGTGAGGTGCTTGCATCCCCTGCAACTGAAAGCAACATGGTTATTGTTCATACCAGTCGCGGTATGTTGATCGCGTTAGATCAAGAAAGCGGCGAACAAAAATGGACGATTAGCACTGAAGTTCCAAGCCTAACACTTCGTGGCGATAGCTCGCCTGTTGCGGTTTCTGGTGGTGTATTCTGGGGGACTGCAAATGGTCGTTTAGCAGCCGCTATTGTTGACCGTGGTCAGCTTATTTGGCAACAGCCAGTAGGCACACCAAAAGGTGCAACGGAAATCGATCGCTTGGTTGATGTTGATGCATCACCGATTGTTCTTGGCGGAACCCTGTATACCGTCGGTATCAATGGTCAGCTAATCGCTATCGATCTTCGTTCTGGTAAGCCAATTTGGAAGCGTAACTACTCGTCAGCGATTGATTTAGCAAGTGATGGCAGCCGTTTGTTTGTCGTTACCGACAAAGATCATGTGGTTGCGGTTGATGCGCGTAGTGGTACTGAACTTTGGAGCACTCCATTGTTAGAAAACCGCTTACTGACAGCACCTGCTATTATTAATGGTTATGTAGTCGTGGGTGACACAGAAGGTTATCTGCACTGGTTAGATCGTTCATCGGGTGAGTTTGTTGCTCAACAGCTCGTCGATGATAGCGGCTTTGCGGTTGCGCCAATTGAAATGCCTGAAGGCTACTTAGTGACGACTCGCAATGGCGATGTAAAGAAACTAACGATTAGCCAATAAAAGCGTGATACAATTCACAGTCGGCTCCTGGTTGGTAACAGCTAGGAGCCGTTTTGTTGTTATAAATTAATAAACCGTGTGGTTATAGGTAAGAGTTTAAACTTGCGATCAAGTGCTTACCTATAACTACATTTAGAGAAGAAATTGTAGAGGTTGTTATGGTACCTGTTGTTGCTCTAGTAGGGCGTCCGAACGTAGGTAAATCTACGTTATTTAACCGATTGACTCGAACTCGTGATGCATTGGTTGCGGATTTCCCTGGCTTAACGCGTGACCGTAAATACGGTCATGCTCATTTTAGCGAGCATGACTTTATTGTTATTGACACTGGTGGTATCGACGGTACCGAAGAAGGTGTTGAAACTAAAATGGCTGAACAGTCGCTAGCGGCGATTGATGAAGCTGATGTCGTTCTATTTATGGTAGATGGCCGTGCGGGTCTAACACCTTCAGACGTGGCTATTGCTAAGCACCTTCGTCAACTAGAAAAGCCTTCAATGCTAGTAGTAAACAAGGTTGATGGTATCGACCCTGATGCTGCAAGTGCTGATTTCTGGCAACTAGGCGTAGAAGACATGTACCAAATCGCTGCAGCGCACGGTCGTGGCGTAACAGCGTTGATTGATCTTGCTCTTAACCCGTTCGCAGAAGCGTTAAAAGCTGAGAATGGCGAAGTAAGCGATTTAACTGAGTTTGAAGACGAAGAAGAAGAGCAAGTTGATTTCACTGAAGAAGAAGCTGAAGAAGAATTCAAGCGCCTTCAAGATCAACCAATTAAGCTAGCGATCATTGGCCGTCCTAACGTTGGTAAATCAACACTAACTAACCGTATTCTTGGTGAAGAACGTGTTGTTGTTTACGATATGCCAGGCACAACTCGTGACTCTATCTACATTCCAATGCAGCGTGATGAGCGTGAATACGTTCTGATTGATACTGCAGGTGTTCGTCGTCGTAAAAATATCAACGAAACAGTAGAGAAGTTCTCAGTGGTTAAAACACTGAAAGCAATTGAAGATGCTAACGTTGTATTGCTGCTTATTGATGCTCGAGACAACATCTCTGATCAAGATTTAAGCTTGTTAGGCTTTGCGTTGAATGCAGGTCGTTCAATTGTTATTGCAGTAAACAAGTGGGATGGTCTAGACAGTGATGTTAAAGATCGCGTTAAGAAAGAACTAGACCGTCGTTTAGGTTTCGTTGATTTCGCACGTATTCACTTTATCTCTGCACTTCACGGTACAGGTGTTGGTCACTTGTTTGAATCTGTTCAAGAAGCTTACAAGTCAGCAACGACTCGTGTTGGTACTTCTGTGCTAACTCGTATCATGAAGATGGCGACTGATGATCACCAACCGCCTATGGTTCGTGGCCGTCGTGTTAAATTGAAATACGCGCACGCAGGTGGCTACAACCCACCGATTATCGTTATCCACGGTAACCAAGTACGTAACTTGCCAGATTCATACAAACGATTCTTGATGAACTACTACCGTCGTTCACTAGAGATTATGGGTACACCTATTCGCATTCAATTCCAGAACAGCGAGAACCCATTTGAAGCTAAGACAACCAAGCTGACAATTTCTCAAGAACGTAAGCGTAAGCGTATGATGAGCATGGTTAAAGGTCGTAAGTAAACCTTTCCAATAGATTTGATACCCGAGCCTGTCTCGGGTATTTTTTTAAGCAAAATTCACGTTAAGCCATAACCTCATATCTCCATATCGTGATGGGTTAACGAATTAGACTCAATTTCAAAAGAAGAACGATATGACCACTAGCGATCCAATGACACCAGCGACATCCATGAAACCAATAATAGTTATCACACCAACCATTATTCAATTTTGTCATCAGGCATGGCAGATCAATGCAAAGGCGTTGTACGTTGAAAACGATGACAGCAAAACCTACCTGATCACCGACATGACGCCTTTCCACCCAGTAAGTCATATTTGGCCAGACCACCCAGCAGACCAAGGTTTTGTGAATGTTGGTGACGTGCAATATCCAGTTGAAGACTGTCTTGTTGGTGCAATAGAACAATCTACTGGCAAGCTTCATATCGCAGAAGATATCCCTGTTAAGCGTGATACGGAAGGGTGGACGTTTGTGGTTGTCCACCAGCTCCCCGCATCTGCTTCTATGATTAAGGTTAGCGACGAAGTCCTGTTGTCGGTTGATAAAGAGTATCAAGCTAGTTTGAGCCGTGGTCACAGCGCTGGCCACATCGCTTTCCTAGCCTTGAATAAAGTATTGGCTGAGAGCTACTGGCGTAAAGATGCAGATAGAAAAGATCCGCTTGGCAGTTACGACTTCAATAGCTACGCGCAAGTGACTAGCTTTGTGACTCCAGAGTTGTGTACCGATAAGTATCGTTTGGGAAAAACCCTGAAGAAGCGCGGTTTGAACGTTGCAGACATGCTAACCAATCTTGATGGTATCGAAGCCGACATCAATCAGATGATTAAAGGTTGGCTCGCAGACTCAACGCCAGTAGCAATGAGACTGGAAGGTGAGGCATTAACAGACTCTCGCTATTGGGAATGGCAGTTGGATAGCGACACTTTAGTGTCTATTCCGTGTGGTGGTACTCACATCGAGAATACGTCAGAGCTTAAGTCTTTATCGGTTAAGTTAACCCAGTTAGATGACCAGCATATTGAAATGCTGACGCATGTAATACGATGATTTAGACTACAGATCGAAATGGCTTGTGCTGTTTATTTTATTTTTACATGTAACTTTTAATATAAATGACTATTTAAAATTGAAATGCAGCACATGTAACTTATGCTTTCGGTGTGTGGTGATATAAATATTCTTTTTGGGGTAGATCGCTGATCAAAATAGATAAAGCGAAAGATCAACCTATGATCTTCGATTGTGTGTACGGCTTATTTAGTGTGTTATTATTAACCAATAGCAAGCTTGCATAAGAACAAGCTGTACCCTATTACACAATTGAAAGCTTTAGTGAATGGAACAACAATTTTTATTAGAAGGCCACCGAGCCGTCAATAGTTTGCTGCGCAAGCTTGCTCTTGGGATGGATCGCAAAGATTTAAACCATAAGATCATTCAGCTTACCGAGCAGATTTTTGGGCAGCGTATGGCTTCAATTTTACTGCTCAACTCAGAGTCTAAAACTTTACACCTTGAATATGCCCCAAACCTGCCTGATTTTTACAATCAGCAGATAGAAGGGGTTGGGATTGGTGCAGGAATAGGTTCTTGTGGCGAGGCGGCTGCGCTTAAGAAAGCAGTGATGGTCTCCAACATAAATGCACATCCAAACTGGGCACCTTTTTTAGCCCTCACCAATCAAGCGAATCTGCATGCCTGTTGGTCGGTACCTATCATCTCATCGCACGGTCATGTACTGGGTACCTTTGCCATTTATAGCCAGTACATATCTGAGCCGCATGAATTTGAGCTCGAGATTTTAGAACTACTGGCTTCCCTGTATTCGGTAGCACTAGAAAAGTTCGAGTTGGAGAATCAGCTTAACTTTTTCGCCAATCGTGATTCTCTTACCCATTGCTTGAATCGTCGCGCATTGTTTAATGAAGCTGAGAAAGTGTTGGCTAAGCGATGCTTTTCAGAAAAGGTGATGGCGTGTTTGTTTGTTGATGTCGATAAGTTCAAATCGATAAATGATACCTATGGCCATAGTTTTGGTGATGATGTGCTGTTGGCGGTTGCCGAAGTTCTTGATGAGGCAACCACAGCATGTGCCAAGATAGGCCGTTATGGTGGCGATGAGTTTGTGGTGTTCTCTTGCTTTGATGATCAAGAAAGCGTTGTTAGTTTCTACCACAGCTTAGAGAAAGCACTGCAACAAGCGCTTTATATCAATGATGTGCAGTTCTCAGTGAGTGTTGGGTTGTCTTGTGAGAAAGATCCTCAAGGATTAGACCAGTTGATCGCACAAGCTGATAAGAACATGTACCAAATCAAGCAAGCGAAGTCTCAGCGGTAGTAGATTGTAAAAATAGTAGTGAATTAGGAAATGCTAATGAGTGAAAATATCTGCCCTAAGTGTCAGTCTGAGCTAGCTTGGGATGGCAAGTATCACTGTGAAAGTTGTCAGGCTCACTTTACTAAAGTTGGGTTTTGCCCTGAGTGCAGCAGCCAACTTGAGAAGCTTCAAGCCTGTGGTGCGGCGAGCTATTTTTGCAACGGTGATTGCAACGAGTTGAAATCAAAGTCGAGAGTAAAATTCGAATTCCAACCAGCGGAATAGCCTTAAACAGCATGGTTTGAACGACCATCGGTGATGTTATACCAGAGACCCAATACCAAAGTGTTGGGTCTTTTTTGTATCTGATGAACAGGAATGTGTCATCTTGGTTCATTCTCATCGTCACTGCACCAGTATGAAACATAGTGACATGATTGCTATGCACTTTATTGGTGTGGCTGGCTATTAAGTTTAATTAATACAAAAGCTTATAAATTTATTGATTGCTTTTTAAGTTTGGCACTCTTCTTGTAACTCTGTAATTGAATAACAAAAATACAATTATGGAGTAATATCATGAACAAGGTGTTCAATTTATCGCTAGCTGCACTGTGTACAACACTTTCATTTTCTTCTGCAACAGTGTTTGCTGCTGATGAGACCATCAAGGTCGGTGTTCTACACTCACTTTCTGGCACTATGGCGATCAGTGAAACCACGCTAAAAGATACCGTGCTAATGCTTATCGAAGAGCAGAACAAAAAGGGCGGTTTGCTTGGCAAGAAGCTAGAGCCTGTCGTGGTTGACCCTGCGTCAAACTGGCCGCTATTTGCAGAAAAAGCACGTGAGCTTATCGAAAAAGAGAAAGTGGATGTGGTGTTCGGTGGTTGGACATCGGTATCACGTAAATCCATGCTGCCTGTTTTTGAAGAACTCAACAGCATCCTTTTCTACCCAGTACAGTATGAAGGCGAAGAGTCTTCTAAAAACGTTTTCTACACCGGTGCCGCGCCAAACCAACAAGCGATCCCTGCAGTGGATTACTTGATGGAAGAGCTTGAAGTTGAGCGTTGGGTACTTGCAGGTACCGATTACGTTTATCCACGTACTACCAATAAGATCCTTGAAGCCTACCTAAAAGATAAAGGTGTCGCAGAAGAAGACATCATGATCAACTACACGCCATTTGGTCACTCTGATTGGCAATCTATCGTTTCTGATATCAAAAAGTTCGGCGAAGCAGGCAAGAAAACCGCTGTGGTTTCTACTGTGAACGGCGATGCGAACGTACCTTTCTATAAAGAGCTAGGCGCTCAAGGCATTTCATCTGAAGACATCCCAGTTATTGCATTCTCTGTTGGTGAAGAAGAACTGTCAGGCATGGACACAGAACCACTGGTGGGTCACCTAGCGGCATGGAACTACTTCATGAGTGTTGATACTGAAGCCAATGAAGAGTTCGTTGAAACGTGGCAGTCGTTCATCAAGAGTGAAAAGCGTGTCACCAATGATCCAATGGAAGCGCACTATGTTGGCTTCAACATGTGGGCTCAAGCGGTCACTAATGCGGGCACAACCGATCCTGAATCTGTGCAAGATGCCTTGATTGGCGTGTCTGTTCCTAACCTTTCTGGCGGCTACTCAACCATGTTGCCAAACCACCACATTACTAAACCAGTCCTGATCGGTGAAATCCAAGACGATGGTCAATTCGATATCGTTTGGGAAACCACAGGTCTAGTGGCGGGTGATGCTTGGTCGAGTTACTTACCTGAATCGGCAAAACTGTTCTCTAGCTGGTCGAAGCCATTCTCATGTGGTGCGTTTAACGTCGAAACGAAGAAGTGTTCTGGCGGTAACTAGAGCGTCAATTCAGGAATATTGAGCCTTTCGGTTTGGGAAGAACGCGTCTGTTTAACGGGCGAAGCGAACGGAAGGCTCATCGTTTCAGGTAACAACCACTATCCACACATCCTCCAAGTAAAAATAACAATATCTAACTTGGTTGGTTAAGGAAGCAGGGATGAAAAACGTATTAAACGTATTTAAAGCACTGTTGCTCATGGCAGTCAGTGCTCAGTTGGCTTTTGCTGGAATAACGGATGAAGCTAGCTTTACCAAGGCGCTAGTTGGTAAGAAAACATCGGATAAAGAATTAGCTATCGATTGGGTGATTGAGACGCAAACGGAAGGTGTGTCGAAACCTATTCTGGATGGTTGGTTAAACGGAAACCTTTACTATTTTGGTGATAAACAGAGCGAGCAGTACAAACAGCTCTACCTCATTCAAAGCATCAAAATAGCGACGTCAGCTCAGTCAGTATGGACTGATTCAACGCTTAATATCGAGAATGCGAGACAGTTTAAAAAGGTTCGTGTGAATAACAAACTTCGCGGCATCTTACGCGGGGAAATTGCTTCTATTGGACTGAACAGCGGCAATCCTGATGTGCGTTATAAAGCGGTTTTGGATTTGTTAGGAACCAAAGACGCTGACATTATCGAACGACTCACTGAACTCAGAATCAATGAATCAGATGGCAAAGTAGCTGAGCTAATGGATTTGTCGTTAGCGATTTCCACCTCTCTTAATAACAGTGCCACCATTGAAGATCGTGTGGCTTCAATTGAACGAGTTGGCGACTTCAAACACTCGGTCGTTCTGAAAACACTGAACCAACTACTGAACAGTGAGCAAGATCCAAGCATTACCGCTGCAGCAGAACGTGCGATGGATAGCTACCAACAAAGCCAAGCACTCTATTCGGGTGTCGAAACCGTATTCTTCGGTTTGAGTTTAGGTTCGGTATTGGTGCTGGCGGGCATTGGCTTAGCGATTACCTTTGGTGTGATGGGCGTTATCAACATGGCTCATGGCGAGTTGATCATGATTGGCGCTTATACCACCTATGTCATGCAATTGTTGATGCCCAATCATATTGGTTTGGCACTGATACTCTCTATCCCTGCTGCGTTTATTGTTTCTGGTTTGGTGGGCATTGTGATCGAGCGAAGTGTGATTCGTCATCTTTATGGTCGCCCATTGGAAACCTTACTCGCGACCTTTGGTATCAGCTTGATCTTGCAGCAAGCCGTTCGCTCGATTTTCTCTCCTTTGAACCGCTCAGTGAGCACACCTGAATGGATGTCTGGCGCACTTCAATTGAACCCAATGTTGTCCCTGACTTACAACCGACTTTATATCATCCTGTTCTGTGGTTTGGTGTTTATGGGCTTATTAATGGTTCTGAAAAAGACACCACTAGGCTTACAGGTTCGTGCGGTTTCTCAAAACCGTGGCATGGCTCGTGCGATGGGTATTCGTTCTGAGCGAGTTGATGCGATGACCTTCGGTTTAGGCTCTGGCGTTGCGGGTGTCGCGGGTGTGGCACTTTCTCAACTGACCAACGTCGGTCCAAATATGGGGCAGGCATACATCATCGACTCATTCATGGTGGTGGTGTTCGGCGGTGTTGGCAACCTATGGGGCACGCTAGTCGCTGGCTTAAGCCTTGGTCTTTTCAACAAGATTTTAGAACCATGGGCTGGTGCGGTTCTCGCCAAGATTCTGGTACTGGTTTTCATCATTCTGTTTATTCAAAAACGCCCACGCGGACTCTTCCCGCAACGTGGTCGTGCGGCTGAAGGCTAAGGACAACATCATGCAGTCAAAATCATTTGTACTTTCGGCAATGCGTGGTGACAAAGGTGGCCAACTGACCATCCTTGCCATTCTTGCGGCCGTCATTCTTATCCCACTGGCTAACACCATGTTACCAAGTGGGCACCCGCTTCATGTCGAGACTTTCACTATCTCACTAATGGGCAAATACCTGAGCTACGCAATGTTGGCGTTGGCGCTCGATCTAGTGTGGGGCTATCTCGGAATCTTGAGTCTTGGTCACGGTGCTTTCTTTGCGCTTGGTGGTTATGCGATGGGCATGTACTTGATGCGTCAGATTGGTGACCGTGGGGTTTATGGTGATCCAGTCTTACCAGATTTCATGGTGTTCCTTGATTGGTCTGCGTTGCCGTGGTTTTGGCAGGGCTTTGATCAGTTCTGGTTCGCCTGCTTGATGGTGGTGTTGGTGCCGGGCGCGTTGGCTTACTTGTTTGGTTATCTGGCTTTTCGCTCTCGCGTGTCAGGGGTTTACCTTTCTATCATGACTCAGGCGTTAACTTACGCATTGATGCTGGCATTTTTCCGCAACGAGATGGGCTTTGGTGGTAACAACGGGCTGACGGATTTCAAAGACATCATCGGCCTGAGCTTACAGAGTGATGCGGTCAAGATAGGTCTGTTTGTCGCGACTGGTATTGCGCTTATTCTCAGCTACATCGCGTGTCGCATGGTGGTGACCAGTCGATTAGGTCGTGTGGCACTGGCGATTCGTGATACAGAGTCACGTACTCGCTTTATGGGCTACGACGTCGATGGCATCAAGCTGTGGGTCTTCGTTCTTTCAGCGGTTATTGCTGGTATTGCTGGGGCTTTATATGTTCCTCAAGTTGGCATCATTAACCCGGGTGAATTTGCTCCGCTTAACTCGATTGAGATTGTGGTTTGGGTAGCCTTAGGCGGTCGTGCCACTCTGTTTGGCGCCATTGTTGGGGCATTGATCATCAACTACGCCAAGAGTTGGTTTACGGTTGAGTTCCCAGAGGTGTGGTTATTTGCTCTGGGTGGGCTATTCGTTCTCTCGACCATGTATTTCCCACAAGGTGTAATTGGCTTTGTTAGTGAAAAATGGCAGCTGCTACGCAAGGCATCAAATGGGAAAAACCAAGATGAAGATAAGGATGATCAGCACAAAGCAAAGGAGGTGATCGCATGACCACATTTAATAGCGTAAAGGAATCGGTTCAGGCGTTCACTCGTCGAGACCAAGTCTTTGATTACCTTAAACCTGATATTCACCCCGCTATCGATACTCGCCACAACGTGCTGTTGTATGTGGAAGGCGTCAACAAAAGCTTCGATGGTTTCCAAGCGATAAACGATCTGAACCTCTACATCAATGAAGGAGAGCTTCGCTGCATCATTGGCCCTAATGGCGCAGGTAAAACCACCATGATGGACATCATCACAGGTAAAACTAAGCCAGATACTGGCGAGGTGTGGTTGGGTTCGAACATCAACTTATTGAAGATGAACGAAGCTGAAATTGCCAATGCAGGCGTTGGGCGTAAGTTCCAAAAACCGACCGTGATTGAGTGTTTAACTGTGTGGCAGAACCTTGAGTTAGCGATGGCCGGTGACCGTTCAGTGTGGGCGACGTTCACTGCTGTGATGTCTGGTGAGCAGAAAGACAAGCTGACCTCGGTACTTGAGCTGATTCATTTAAAAGACGAAGCGGCGAATTTGGCAGGTAACCTGTCTCACGGTCAGAAACAGTGGTTAGAGATAGGCATGTTATTGATGCAAAACCCTAGGCTATTGCTGGTGGATGAACCCGTTGCAGGGATGACTCACCAAGAGATGGATCGTACCTCTGAGTTACTCAATTCACTGGCAGGTAAGCACTCGGTTGTGGTAGTTGAACACGATATGGATTTCGTTCGTTCTATCGCAAGCCATGTCACTGTACTTCATCAAGGTCATGTGCTGGCTGAAGGCACCATGGACCAAGTGCAGGCTCACCCAGAAGTTAAACAAGTTTATCTCGGAGAATAGGATGTTAGAGGTTAAATCAGTTAATCAATATTACGGTGAGAGCCACACGCTGTGGGATTTGGACATGCAGATCCCGGAAGGCAAGTGCACAGTGTTAATGGGACGAAATGGTGTCGGTAAAACGACGTTGCTGCAATGCATCATGGGGTTGGTTAAGGTCGAAAGCGGTGACATTTCGTTATCGGGTGAGTCGCTTCTTAAAACCGATGCGGAAGATCGCGCTCGCCAAGGTATCGGTTATGTGCCGCAAGGCCGTCAGATCTTTCCGATGCTTACCGTTCAAGAAAACCTAGAAGTAGGTTTGCCGATTCGAGAAAAGGGCGACCGTAAGATCCCTGAGTTCATCTTCGATATATTCCCAGTGTTAAAAGAGATGCTGCATCGTCGCGGTGGTGACTTATCTGGTGGTCAACAGCAGCAACTGGCGATTGGGCGTGCGCTGGTGGTTAATCCAAAACTGTTGATCTTGGATGAACCAACAGAAGGTATTCAGCCCAATATCGTGCAAGAGATTGGCGACATCATTAGCATGCTCAACGAGAAGATGGGACTCACCGTCCTGCTTGTTGAGCAGAAGCTGCCATTTGCGAGAAAGGTCGGTGACCGATTTTGCATTATCGACCGTGGTCGTCAGGTAGCTGAAGGTGAAATGAAAGGGCTCGATGAGTCTTTGATTAAGGAGTACCTAACCGTATGAGCTCTCTATATTCTTCGAGTGAAGCAATAAATGCTTCTTTAGCGGGAGTTTTGTCTCTGAATGAGACCATCGAACAAGATATCCGAGACGGTTGGCAAGCGAGCTTAAACCTCACCTTTGTTGACCGCGGTGATAAAACCGTTTTAAAGAATCGTCAGCAGTCTGGTCCGCTTGCGGTGCAGCGCCCCTTGTATCCTGATGGGGAAACGTGTCACACCTACTTACTCCATCCCCCCGGCGGAGTGGTAGGTGGTGACACTCTCAATATTGAAGCGACCATCGAAAGCGGTGCGCATGCGTTGATCACCACACCCGGTGCGACCAAGTTTTACCGCTCAAACAACAAGTACGCCAAGCAGAAGCAGACCCTGCGAGTGAAGAAAGATGCACGCTTAGAATGGATGCCGCAAGAGAACATCTTTTTCCCGAATGCACACGTTCGTTTAGACACTGAAATTCGCCTAGAAAAGGGTGCACAATTTTGGGGGTGGGAGATGCACTGTTTTGGACGCCCTGCACAGAATGAGGGATTCGAGCATGGTCACCTCGTTGGGAAAACAGAAATCTATCTTGATAATCAAAGGCTTCTGACTGAAGGTTTTAATTTTCACGGTGGCGATAAGTTAATGATAAATATGGGCTTACTTGATTATTCAATGATGGGAACCTTTTATATTACCTCAAATAAGAAGCAAGATTTAGAGTTGGTACAGAGCTTGCTCTTATCTATTACACAGCAAGCTTCACAGCAATCAGTTACATCAAAAACGTCGAGTGAACCCACATTAATATTGGGCGCGACTCAGATAGAAGGATTGATTGTGGTGCGAGCCTTGGGTAATTGGAGTGAAGACATCCTCCAGGCCTTTGGTCAGATATGGCAAGCAACTCGCTCTCATTTATGTGGTACGACTCCTGATTTACCAAGGATTTGGGCGACTTAGCGATTAGCCCTTTTTGTACCTAGGGTGACTTCCGACCCTAGGTACATTTTTTCAAGCTTGCTGTGATTGAATTCCACTTACTGCTCATGTGTTTTTGAGCACTAAGAAAACAACACTAACAGCGGGCGGCTAAATGGAATTAACACCAAGAGAAAAAGATAAGCTACTTATCTTCTGCGCAGGAATGCTGGCACAGCAGCGCAAACAAAAAGGCTTAAAACTCAACTATCCAGAATCTATTGCACTGATCAGCAGTGCCATTCTTGAAGGTGCCCGTGAGGGTAGAACAGTTTCAGAATTAATGGATTTTGGGCGCACACTGCTTACTGTCGATGACGTTATGGAGGGGATCCCTTCTATGATCCCTGATGTACAAGTCGAAGCCACTTTTCCTGATGGCACCAAGTTGGTGACCGTTCATGAACCTATCGTGTAGGGGGAAGTAATATGGCTGGTTCCACAAAACAATACTCAGGATTCGTTCCCGGAAAAGTCGAAACCGCTCCCGGTGACATCACTCTCAATGAAGGCCGCGACACAACGTCCGTTAAGGTACAGAACATTGGCGATCGTCCTGTCCAAATTGGCTCTCATTACCACTTCTATGAAGCAAACCCTTCGCTGATCTTTGACCGAGAAGCCACTAAAGGTTTTCGACTCAATATTCCTGCTGGTACTGCAACCCGCTTTGAGCCGGGTCAGTCGCGCAGCGTCGAGTTAGTGCGTTACGCCGGTAAGTTAGAGATCTATGGCTTCCAAGGAAAGGTGATGGGCAAGCTCTAAGCGCTCCCACGGAATAATGAAAATAACAAAGGATTGAACATGGCGACGATATCCAGACAGGCTTATGCCGAAATGTTTGGGCCAACAGTCGGTGACCGAGTGCGTCTTGCTGACACTGATTTATGGCTAGAAGTTGAAAAGGATTACACCGTATACGGCGACGAAGTGAAGTTCGGCGGCGGTAAAGTTATCCGTGATGGACAAGGGCAAAGCCAGCGTCCAAGTGCCGAAACTCCAGATTTGGTGATCACCAATGCGATTGTGTTGGATTACTGGGGCATCGTAAAAGCCGATGTCGCAGTCAAAGATGGTCGAGTTCAGGCATTGGGTAAAGCGGGCAACCCAGACGTTCAACCGGGCGTTGATATTGTGATTGGCCCGGGCACGGAGATTTTAGCCGGTGAAGGTTCAATCCTGACTGCTGGTGGCATTGATTCACACATCCACTTTATTTGCCCACAACAGATTGAAGAAGCACTGGCGTCGGGTGTGACAACCATGATTGGCGGTGGCACTGGGCCAAACACCGGCACTAACGCAACCACATGCACGCCGGGGCCTTGGAATATGCATCGCATGTTGGAGTCACTCGATCAATTCCCTATGAACTTTGGCTTGTTAGGCAAAGGCAATGCAAGTCAGCCAGAAGCTCTACGCGAACAAGTAGCGGCAGGTGCCGTGGGTTTGAAGTTGCATGAAGACTGGGGAACCACTCCCGCTTCAATCGATACCTGCTTGAATGTGGCTGACGAGATGGACGTACAAGTTGCGATTCATACCGACACTCTGAATGAATCGGGTTTTGTTGAATCGACACTTGGCGCAATCGGTGATCGCGTGATTCATACCTATCACACCGAAGGTGCGGGCGGTGGTCATGCTCCCGATATTATTCGTGCTGCAGGTGAGCCGAACGTTTTGCCCTCCTCAACCAATCCAACACGACCTTACACCATCAATACCGTCGATGAGCATTTGGATATGTTGATGGTGTGTCATCACCTTTCACCATCGATTGCTGAAGATGTCGCGTTCGCCGAATCGCGTATTCGCCGTGAAACCATTGCCGCAGAAGACATTCTTCATGACTTAGGCGCGTTCTCGATGATCGCTTCGGACTCACAAGCAATGGGACGTGTAGGCGAGGTGATCACTCGAACTTGGCAAACCGCGCACAAGATGAAAGTTCAGCGCGGCAGCCTAAAAGAAGATTCAGACTACAGCGATAACTTCCGATTAAGACGCTATGTCGCTAAGTACACCATCAACCCAGCGATCACTCATGGTATGTCTCATGAAATCGGCTCTATTGAAGCAGGAAAGCTGGCGGATTTAGTGTTGTGGAAGCCCGCTTTCTTTGGTGTGAAACCGAGTGTGATTTTGAAAGGCGGCATGATCGCCATGGCGCCGATGGGTGACCCAAACGCTTCAATCCCAACCCCTCAGCCAGTTCATTACCGCTCTATGTTTGGTAGCTACGGCAAGGCATGTCAAAACACATCAATGCTGTTTGTCTCTAAGGAAGCCAAAGCGCAGAACATTGATAAACAGTTGGGTCTGCAGAGTTTGATTGGCGTAGTAAGTAACTGCCGAAACATTAGCAAAGCCGACATGAAGCTCAACGATTGGATGCCGAAGATTGAGGTGGATTCTCAGACGTATCAAGTACGTGCCGATGGTGAATTACTGACGTGTGAGCCTGCTGAAGAGCTGCCAATGGCTCAGAGATACTTTCTGTTTTAAGAGCTCGGCAGAAGGCTCTTTGATTGAATAATGATCTTATTTTGAACGTTATAAATCTCACAAGGAGATTGAGGTAATAGCATGATTGAACTGACTCAACTGAATACTCAAATACAAAATGCACCGGACGGCTACTTAAGCCTGCCGATCGATAGCCGCATTAAAAGTCGTCTTAAGGTGATGCTAGATGACGGACGTAATGCCGGCCTGTTTCTACCACGAGGTCATATCTTGCGTGGTGGCGAACAACTGTCGAGTGAATGTGGCTTGGTAGTGGAAGTGAAAGCGGCACCAGAAACCGTTTCGACTGTTTACTGTGAAGACTTGCTCCTGTTAACGCGAGTGGCGTATCACCTTGGTAACCGACATGTTCCTCTGCAAGTGGAAGCGGGCTGGGTTCGTTATCAACATGACCATGTTTTGGACGAAATGGTTGAAGGCTTAGGCGCAAAAGTGACTACCGAGAAACAACCCTTTGAACCCGAAGGTGGCGCTTACGGCGGTCGATCAGGTGGTCATCATCACCATCATTAATTGAGTCATTTGAGACTCACCCATTTATTAGATACAACCACGATATTAATAACTATAAACGCAAGGAACTCGCGATGAACTTTAAAACAGCTGTAGGCTTATGCACTTTCACAATAGCTTCTCTAACAACATCAACGATGGCTTTCGCTCACCCAGGACATGGGGCGCATTCGGTTCATGAGTCTCACTCGTTTATGTCTGGCTTAACTCACCCTGTGACTGGCATGGATCATCTGATCATGTTGATCGCTTTTGGTTTGTTAATTGGCGCACTTTCATTTTCAACCAAGATAAAAGCCGCTCTGATTGGCGGTGGATTGGTGTCTTTAGTGGTAGGGCTTATCGCAGGCCAAGCCCTAGGTTTCTCTGTGATTGTTGAGCCTGCCATTATCGCTTCTCTGTTTGTCGTCAGCTTATGTTTATGGCATGTATTCTCACCATCAACCAAGCGTGTAAACAGCGTATTAGTTGCTTCGATTGCTATGTTGTTTTTCCATGGTTACGCACACGGCGTTGAATCCGCGAGCAACCTGACTCAGTTCGCAACAGGCATGAGTATCAGTGCTTTGGCTCTGATGGTTATTGGTACTTTTGTTGGCCGCGCGGTTTACTCTAAATGGCTGTCAGTCGGTGTTGCTTCAGCAAGCGCACTATTGCTGTTAGGCGCGTAAGCTCTCGAACTTTCGATTCTAGAAGACAGAGAGCAAGAGTATGACTAAAACAGAAAATGTCGCTATTTATCGTCTGTTTCAATTGATCAGTCCATCGTTGCCGATTGGTGGGTTCACTTACTCGCAAGGTTTAGAGTTAGCGGTTGAAGCGGGATGGGTGACCAATCGCGATAGCATGGAACAGTGGCTGAATACCATTGTCAGTTCCAGTGTCGCAACTTTGGAACTGCCCATCTTAGAGCGCCTTTATCACGCTTTAGAAAAGGGTGAACTCGATGAGATTGAGCACTGGTGTAACTACCTGTACTCAAGCCGTGAAACCAGTGAATTGCGAGCGGAAGAAAAGCAGCGTGGACATGCATTGAACACCTTGTTGAAGCGCCTGGATATCGATATTTCGCTGGTGGATTCTGTTGATAGTCATCCAAACCAATTGTTGGGCATGTGTATGGCGGCTCAGCATTGGGGTATTGATTTAGAGAGCCTCAAGCAGGGTTATTTATGGAGTTGGCTTGAAAACATCGTTACCGCAGGGGTCAAGTTAGTGCCTTTAGGTCAAACCGATGGTCAGTTGGCACTGATTAATATCACCAACACGTTTCCCGAGATCATTGAGAAAGCACGCACGATAGAAGATTGGATGATAGGCAGCTTTTCGCCTTCGATGGCACTAGCGAGTTCACTGCACGAAACACAATACACACGACTATTTCGTTCGTAGCGGTTAGCGCGAACGATGTAGCAAAAAGAATATAAGGAAGTAGACAATGGAAAGTTATAAGCAACCACTTCGAATTGGTATTGGCGGGCCGGTAGGGTCTGGTAAAACAGCATTGTTAGAGGTGCTATGTAAGGCGATTAGAGACAAGCTCAACATTGCCGTGGTAACCAACGACATCTACACCCAAGAAGATGCCAAGATTCTCACGCGAGCAGAAGCGCTGGAACCGGATCGCATCATTGGTGTAGAAACCGGTGGCTGCCCGCACACGGCGATTCGTGAAGATGCCTCGATGAACCTTGCTGCAGTCGAAGAGCTGGCTAAGCTGCATAAGAACCTTGATGTGGTGTTTGTAGAGAGCGGTGGCGACAACCTCAGTGCCACGTTCAGCCCTGAATTAGCCGACCTTACTATCTATGTAATCGATGTGGCGGAAGGGGAGAAGATCCCACGTAAAGGCGGGCCGGGTATTACACGTTCTGATCTGTTGGTTATCAATAAGATCGATTTAGCACCGTATGTAGGTGCGTCGCTTGAAGTGATGGAACAAGACACTCAACGCATGCGACCAACTAAGCCATACGTGTTCACCAACCTAAAAGAGAGCCAAGGTTTAGATTTCATTATCAACTTTATTGTGACGGAAGGAATGCTGACCATGAAGGAGCCTTCTACGACTGAGTCGTGAGTCGGGAGTAAGGTTTGAATCCGTTCGTTTGCTTTTGAAGCCAATAGACACAAAAAAGCCCTGTCGATTATTTGATAGGGCTTTCTGGTTTTAAGTGATTTTTAACGTCCTAGTTGAATCTAAAGCTCGCTCTTCGCGACTCTTGTTGTTACTTGCGATTCAATCACACCATCTTCTACTTGAGTGGTAATCACTTCGCCCACCTCAACATCGTTAATCGATGACACAGTTTTGCTCGATGCTGAATGAGTAATGCTATAGCCACGCTTTAGGGTTGCTAGTGGACTAACGGTTTCTAACTTCTCGGCAGCCATGGCTAGTTGGTGGCGAGTGGTCAGTAATGTCTTATCCATTGCATCCAGTAGCTTTTGCTCAGAGCGTTGCAGATGCAGTTTCTGTTCACCGAGGCGTTTTACTGGCGAGTTCAGCTGAAGCTGGTGTTGTTTGCGCTCAACACGCTGTGCATGCTGTTTTAGGTATTGGGTCATACCGCGACGTAAACGCATGTCTAAGTCATCAAGCTGCTGACTCTGCTTTTGCAGTTGGTAGCTCGGGTGTTGTTTCTCTAAGCGGTACTTCAACGTTTGAGTTGATTGCGCTTGTTTGATTAACACATGACGAATCGCACTGACTAAACGAGCACGTTTAGAGGCATAAGCTTGCTCTTTATGACTGTTATCACGGCTAACTAATTCAGCGGCTGCTGATGGCGTTGGAGCACGCATGTCTGCGACGAAATCGGCGATAGTAACGTCAACTTCATGTCCAACGGCGCTGATAATCGGGATCTGACTTGCTGCAATTGTGCGGGCCACGATCTCGTTATTGAAGCACCATAAGTCTTCTAATGAACCGCCGCCACGACCCACGATCAATACATCACATTCGTTGCGCTCATTGGCACGTCCAATCGCTTGAGCGATCTGAATCGAAGCTCCCTCACCTTGCACCATGGTCGGATACACGATGACTGGCAATGAAGGGTCGCGTCTCTTGAGAACATCGAGAATATCGAAGAGGGCTGCGCCTGTTTTAGAGGTGATGACACCGACGCACTTAGGATGTTCTGGCAGAATCTGCTTACTGGATTGAGCAAATAAGCCTTCCGCCGCCAAGTTCATCTTAAGTTTTTCAAACTCTTGCTGAAGCTTGCCGTCACCTTCTGGCTGCATGCTTTCGATGATGAGTTGATAGTCACCACGTGGCTCATAAAGAGACAAACGTGCTTTGACTAAAACTTGATTACCGTTCTGAGGCTTAAAAGTCACACGGCGGTTATTGCCACGAAACATAGCGCACTTAACTTGAGCGCGAGAGTCTTTAAGCGTGAGGTACCAGTGACCAGAGACAGGTGCAGAGAAATTTGAGATTTCACCAACGAGCCAGACTATTCCCATTTCGTTTTCTAATAGGAGACGAACCTCTGAGTTGAGGCGAGAAACAGTAAAGATGTTTGGATTAGTCATAGAAGCACTATCTTTCCTTGAAGGAAGGTCTTTCTTGGAATCTCACAGGGCGTGAGTATGGAAGATAGCGGCAATATAATACATAGCAAGGGGGTAAATGCAAATTAAAAACACAAAAATGTGTAGCCAAGCGATTTCGTTGGCCGTATAATCCGTCCGCAATATCTAATCCAAATGCAGTTTGATTTTCCTTAATTGGCTGCCCTCATTAGGCGAAACGATGAGATTGGATTGTTTCTTTTTACTCCTATTATTGTGAGATATTGCAAATGCTAAGAATTGCCAAAGAAGCGCTGACATTCGACGACGTACTGCTAGTGCCAGCACACTCCACCGTTCTCCCTAATACAGCTGATCTTCGCACTCAGCTGACGAAGAATATTTCCCTAAACATCCCAATGATCTCTGCATCGATGGATACTGTGACAGAAGCTCGCCTAGCGATTGCACTGGCACAAGAAGGCGGAATCGGCTTCATTCATAAGAACATGTCTATTGAACAGCAAGCTGAAATGGTTCGCCAGGTTAAAATTTACGAAGCAGGTGTGGTTTCTCACCCTGTTACTGTAAATCCTGACGCGACAATTGCTGATGTTGTAGCCCTTACTCAAAAACACGGCTTTGCCGGTTTCCCTGTTGTTACTGAAACAAACGAACTTGTTGGTATTATTACTGGTCGTGACGTTCGCTTTGTGACTGACCTTTCTAAGAAAGTTGATGTAGTAATGACGCCTAAAGCTCGCCTTGCTTCTGTTAAAGAAGGTGCAACTCGTGAAGAAGTTCAAGAGAAAATGCACGAAGCGCGCGTTGAAAAAGTTCTTGTTGTAAATGATGACTTCCAACTAACGGGAATGATCACTGCAAAAGATTTCCATAAAGCAGAACGTAAACCAAACGCTTGTAAAGATGAGCGCGGCAGCCTACGTGTAGGTGCAGCTGTTGGTGCTGGTGCTGGTAACGAAGAGCGCGTTGCTGCTCTTGTTGAAGCTGGCGTAGACGTTCTACTTATCGACTCTTCACACGGTCACTCTGAAGGCGTACTTAACCGTATCCGTGATACGCGTGCTGCATACCCTGATCTACAAATCATCGGTGGTAACGTAGCAACTGGCGCTGGCGCTCGTGCTCTTATCGAAGCGGGTGTTAGTGCGGTTAAAGTAGGTATCGGCCCGGGTTCAATCTGTACGACTCGTATCGTTACTGGTGTTGGTGTTCCTCAAGTAACAGCAATCGCAGACGCAGCTGAAGTGGCTAACGAATACGGTATTCCAGTAATCGCAGATGGCGGCATTCGCTTCTCTGGCGATATCTGTAAAGCTATCGTTGCTGGCGCATCTTGTGTGATGGTTGGTTCAATGTTCGCGGGTACTGAAGAAGCACCGGGTGAAGTTATCCTTTATAACGGTCGTTCTTACAAATCTTACCGTGGTATGGGTTCTCTTGGCGCTATGTCTCAAGGTTCTTCTGACCGTTACTTCCAATCTGACAATGCTGCAGACAAGCTTGTTCCAGAAGGTATTGAAGGTCGTATCGCATACAAAGGTCGTCTAAAAGAGATCGTTCACCAACAGATGGGCGGCTTACGCTCAAGCATGGGCCTAACGGGTTCTGCAACTGTTGAAGACATGCGTACTAAAGCTGAGTTTGTTCGTATCTCTGGTGCGGGCATGAAAGAATCTCACGTACACGATGTTCAAATCACGAAAGAAGCACCTAACTACCGTTTAGGTTAATAATACGTCCAAACGTTTGAATAATGTGCTGATTTAGTCGGCACATTATTTTATCTACCGTCTGTTTTGTTAAAAGTCCGATTTTCTCAAAACACGTGGTTAAAGATATCTAACGAAAACGTTTGCTTTATTTCTTGAAGAGTTAATCAGAGGTGAGTAAACTCGCCTCCGTTTTATCACATAGCCAATAAGACTGCTTACAATGACTAAAAATATTCATGACCAACGTATTCTAATTCTGGACTTCGGTTCTCAATACACACAGCTAGTAGCTCGTCGTATTCGTGAGATCGGTGTTTACTGTGAACTTTGGAGCTGGGACGTAGAAGAAGCGGATATTCGTGAATTCAATCCAGACGGTATCATCCTATCTGGTGGCCCTGAAAGTGTAACGGAAGAGAATTCTCCACGTGCACCTCAGTACGTATTTGATTCAGGTGTTCCTGTCTTCGGTATCTGCTACGGCATGCAAACTATGGCTGAGCAACTTGGCGGTAAAGTAGCAACGTCTACTGAGCGCGAGTTCGGCTACGCAGCGGTACAAGTAACGGGTGAATCTGCACTTTTCGCTGACCTTGAGACGACTCAAGATGTTTGGATGAGCCACGGTGACAAAGTGGTTGAAATCCCTGCTGATTTTACAAAAATCGCAGAGACAGACACTTGCCCATACGCAGCAATGGCAAACGAAGATAAGAAATACTACGGTGTTCAATTCCACCCAGAAGTAACACACACTAAAAACGGCCTAAAAATGCTTGAGAACTTCGTTCTTAACGCGTGTGGTTGTGAAGGTCTGTGGACTTCAGCGTCTATCATTGAAGATGCAGTTGCACGTATTAAAGAACAAGTAGGTGACGACGAAGTTATCCTTGGTCTTTCTGGTGGTGTTGATTCATCTGTAGTTGCGATGCTTGCTCACCGCGCTATCGGCGACAAACTAACATGTGTATTTGTTGATAACGGCCTTCTTCGTTTAAACGAAGGCGAGCAGGTTATGGACATGTTTGGTGACAAATTCGGCCTTAACATCATTAAAGTTGATGCTGAAGAACGTTTCCTTAACGCTCTGGAAGGCGAAGCTGAACCAGAAGCGAAACGTAAGATTATCGGTCACGTATTCGTAGATATCTTCGACGAAGAGTCTAAGAAACTGAAGAATGCTAAATGGCTTGCTCAGGGTACTATCTACCCAGACGTAATCGAGTCTGCAGCATCTAAGACTGGCAAAGCACACGTAATCAAATCTCACCACAACGTTGGTGGTCTTCCTGATGATATGGAAATGGGCCTTGTTGAGCCTCT
The DNA here is from genome assembly GCF_014164465.1 of Vibrio sp. SG41-7. Taxonomy (NCBI): domain Bacteria; kingdom Pseudomonadati; phylum Pseudomonadota; class Gammaproteobacteria; order Vibrionales; family Vibrionaceae; genus Vibrio; species Vibrio sp. SG41-7. Next base: position 37,937 of record NZ_JACJFF010000043.1, read on the forward strand.
ACGTGAGCTGTTTAAAGATGAAGTACGCAAGATCGGCCTAGAGCTTGGTCTTCCATACAACATGCTTTACCGCCACCCATTCCCGGGTCCAGGTCTAGGTGTTCGTGTACTTGGCGAAGTGAAGAAAGAGTACTGTGACTTACTGCGTCGTGCTGATGCTATCTTCATTGAAGAGCTTCACGCTGCTGACCTTTACCACAAAGTATCTCAAGCATTTACGGTATTCCTACCAGTACGTTCAGTTGGCGTAATGGGCGATGGCCGTAAGTACGATTGGGTTGTATCTCTACGTGCTGTAGAAACTATCGACTTCATGACTGCTCACTGGGCACACCTACCATACGACTTCCTAGGTAAGGTTTCTAACCGTATTATCAACGAAGTTAACGGCATTTCACGTGTTGTTTACGATATTTCTGGTAAGCCACCAGCAACTATCGAGTGGGAATAATCTCTTAGAGATTTAACCAGTTTTGATTTAGCTATTATTTGACTTAGCCATGATTTGACTTAGTTATTAAAAGCCTCGAACTCAGTTCGGGGCTTTTTTATTTCTGACTCAGGGTATTAAAAGCTTATAGCTGACAACTAAACACCAAATCAGTTGGAAACTAGATATCAGCTCAAGAAACCATGAGACGCTTTGTTGTGTTGAGCTATATATCAAAAAGATCACTCGCACTTTTTATAAACTCACACCGCTACAGCTAGGCCATTTCACATGTGAAGCATACTCTTTGATGGACTTATTAAGGACAGATAAGAGAATCCATCATGTTAAAAATCAAATATTTGGCGACAGTGCTCGGCTGCACATTGGCAGCGCAGAGTCATGCGTCTTTGAACATCCAACCTGATCCGCAAAACCCGAATGGTTACCTTGTTGAAAAGTCGGCCCTACAAGCTGCTGAACAAGCGAAAACATCCGATCCTATGTATGCGATCTGGTCACAAGCATTACAGACTCGTCCCAATAGTATTGTTGAAGCGATAGAACCGGGCTTAGCCTCGAATCCTGAAAACGTGAAACGAGTCGAGCGTGTATTCCCCCAATCTGAATGGGATTTCCTCACTCAGATGGCAGCATCAGAATATACTTACACTCGCTTCTTACGTGCGATTGGCAAATTCCCAGCCTTCTGTGGAGAGTACACCGACGGCCGTGACTCCGACGCCATTTGTAAAAAATCCATCATCACCGCTTTTGCTCACTTCTCTCAAGAGACGGGCGGTCACATCGCGATAGACAACACCTCTGATAATCCATTAGCTCTAGAAGAATGGCAGCAAGCGCTGGTGCATGTTCGTGAAATGGGTTGGTCTGAAGGCCAAGAAGGTTATACCACGGGTTGTGGTCAGAACGATTGGCAGAATGCACGTTGGCCATGTGCCGCGGGGCAGGGCTACTTCGGTCGTGGTGCTAAACAGCTTTCTTACCACTTTAATTACGGTGCGTTCTCAGAAGTGATGTTCGATGGCGATGCAACGGTGCTATTGAATAATCCAGGCTTGGTTGCTGATTCATGGTTGAACTTGGCTTCTGCTATCTGGTTCTTCCTTACTCCTCAAGCACCTAAACCAGCCATGCTGCATGTTATTGACCGTACTTGGACTCCCTCTCAACGCGAGTTGGATGCAGGAATTGGTTATGGCTTTGGTACCACGATCAACGTGATTAATGGTGGTATCGAGTGTGGTGAGCAGAACAAAGACAAAGGCCAACCCGTTAACCGTATTCGTTATTGGGAAGGGTTAGCAGCGCATTATCAAATTCCGGTAGAGGCGGATGAAGCCAATACTTGTTGGCAGCAAACACCTTACGGAAGCTTGAATCTCAACGGCGCGACCGATGTGCTGTACACCAACTGGGATGGCAACTGGAAATACTACGCAGACCGCCCTGAAGGTTATTCATTTGAATGTGAACTTGTTGGTTTCCAAACGGCATATTCAGCGCTAGTGGCTGGCGATTACGAGAAGTGTGTGACCAACTTTTATGGGTCTCATGCGAGCTGGCCTGAAGTGAAAGTGGTCGATAAGCTTGATCCGGTAGACCCAGGTACTGATCCCGGTGGTAATGGTTGGAGTGCGACCAAGGTTTACAACGCGGGCGACCAAGTGACTCACAACGGTGCAACCTACGAAGCGAAATGGTGGACACAAGGGGACGACCCTGCGAATGGAGGCCCTTGGAAGTTGATTGCTGGAGAGCCAACACCACCCGTAGTCACCGATCCTACACCTGTTGATCCTGCTCCGGTTGACCCAACACCAGTTGAACCACCTGTTACCGAGCCGCCTGTCGTCGTTGACCCATCGGTGTTTATCACATGGCAAGCGGGCGTTAGCCAAGTGAGTAATGGCGACAAGGTGACGCATAACGGCAAGTGTTTCGTGGCTAAAAACGGGCCGGGTGTATGGGAAAGCCCTGTTCAGTCGAATTGGTTCTGGGATGAAATTAGCTGTAATTGATCGTTTGAATACTGAAAAGCGGTCTAACCGACGAGTTCAGTAGTACGACCATAATGATATAAATAATCAAAAACCGAAAGTTTCTACTTTCGGCTTTTTTTCGTTTCGAACTTGGCCATCTAAGGAGGGCTATTGGTCTATTTGGCTATGTTGAAGCGCATTTAAAGACTAATTATCCCGTTAGAGGATAAAGTTCTGTACAAATGGTGATTGTGAATTTATATTCAAATTTAATTTATATTTATTCTTTTATTTTAGGGTTAAGGTGTACCTATGGAACAGACAGATATCACGTCACTCATCCCCATTGTGATTACTTTGGTGTTGTCGTTGGCGACAAGGAATGTAGTGATAGGCCTATTTGCAGGCGTGCTGAGTGGTGTGGCAATGCTCACTGGTATGTTTAGCGAACTTAACCCGCTTGATACGTTTGGTACCATGGTGAAAGGTTACTTAGTCCCTCAACTTACCGACAGCTATAATGCAGGTGTGATCATGCTGTTGGTGTTCATCGGTGGCTTTGTTGCTTTGATGGAAAAGTCAGGTGGTGGCGTTGCATTTGCCAAGCGTGTCACTCAATGGGTAAGCAATAAATGCCAAGCTCAAATCTCAGCATGGTTGGGTGGAATCGTGATATTTTTCTCAGACTTAGGCACTCCGTTAATTGTTGGCCCTGTTTTTCGTCCCCTTTTCGATAAACTGAAACTCTCAAGACAGAAGCTAGCATTCATCATCGACTCAACCTCGTCGCCCGTCGCTATTCTTATCCCTTTCATTGGATGGGGCGTTTACATCATGAGTCTTATCCAGAAAGAATTTACTGCGTTGAGCGTTAACATGTCTGACTGGGATGCCTTCATCGGTGCGATTCCTTTTCAGTTCTACGCATTCCTAGCTATCTTCATCGTGCCCTTGGTGTCAGTCAAAGGTTTAGATTTTGGACCAATGGCGAAAGCCGAGCGTGATTGCCAAGCGGGAATTAACTCTGGCGTGAATAGCGAATCACTGAATCCGTTCTCGCATAAAAATGCAAAGGCATCTTTTGTCTGGGCACCATTGTTAGTGATGCTGGTGGTGTTGTGTGCGATGTTAGTTCCTCAAGGCTTCCCGTTCCAAAAGGTCGCGGGTTCATCGTTCAGAGCAGCTTTATCATCGGCTTATTTCTTTGCGGCGATTACTTTGATCTCACTCATGGCTTACTACGGTGTAAGAAAGCTGTCTGATGGTGTTTCAGTGTATTTAAAAGGCATGGGAAACATGATGCCCGTAGCGATCATCTTAGTATTGGCGTGGGCGTTAAGCACAGTGGGTAAAGAGTTGGGCGCAGCCGCTTATATTGCCGAGCAAGCACAGAGTGGTTTTCCATATTGGTTAGTGCCTGCGGTTGCGTTTTTATTATCGGCTATTATTTCATTCGCAACGGGATCGTCGTGGGGAACCTTCGCGATCATGATGCCATTGGTTATTCCAACCGCGATTGCGATTGATGCACCGTTACTCGTCGCAATTGGCGCTGTGCTATCTGGTGGCTTGTTTGGTGACCATTGCTCTCCGATCTCTGAAACAACGATTCTTTCTTCAACAGGGGCAGGGTGTGACCAGTTTGAACACTTTAAGACACAGCTTCCTTATGCGTTGATGAACGGCTCTATCGCTTTGGTTAGTTTTGTAGTGGCAGGCTTTACTGGAAGTGCACTGGTTGTGTTGGGCGCTCTTGTTGCTCAGCTTATCCTTGTGACTCTGTTAGCTAAACGCGATGCGAGTAAACACGCTTCTTCAGAAGTTCAATCTCAAGTGCCTGAATCTAAAACACAACAAGCGTAATTTAAGATTACGAATGGGGAACAGATACGGGATGCGAGTAATCGAGTAACGAAAAGCTCGCTCCCTATCGTTCGTCACTTTATACCTCATATTTCCTTACTCTATCCGTCATATATGGACCCACCCAGTTTGCAAGTAATTTTACACGTTTGGTAATAGAGTCATTGCCTTCATATATTCGGCCTATTTATTGAGCACATTATTATTGTGTTCATGGCCCTGATGTAAT
>NZ_JACJFF010000440.1:0-249 GCF_014164465.1 Vibrio sp. SG41-7
GGAGGTCTGCGGTTCGATCCCGCATAGCTCCACCATCTTTAAGTGTTTTTATCTGAAAATATTTAAAAATGGTTCATTAGTTTGAATCAAGCTCTTTAACAATTTGGAAAGCTGACTGATTGATTTACTTACGAGTAATTCAATCAAATTTAAAAGTTCTCAATGTTTATCTTTCATTAGATAAACACAACAAACACATTCAAGTGTCTTGTATTCGAATCAATGTTTACATTGATTCACAATTGAGTC
>NZ_JACJFF010000441.1:0-249 GCF_014164465.1 Vibrio sp. SG41-7
ACAGTTTAAGTCACTTCATTCTTCCAGATAAAAGAAAGGACCGAACGTTTCCACGTTCAGTCCTCTTTGTCCCAGCCAAATATCCGTTCAGGTTCAAGCAATAATGCTTATCCGAACGGCATTAAGCTATAAAGTTAGGCTTTCCTTTCTGACGCGCTTCGCTTGTCGACTCATTTTCGCTCTACAAGCGTAGCTTATAGCAGTGAAAATCGAGTTAAATAGACAAACATAAACTGCACGATAAAATTT
>NZ_JACJFF010000442.1:0-249 GCF_014164465.1 Vibrio sp. SG41-7
GTTATTTTTAAAGAAGACGAGCAGCGAATTTACGCCGGGGATTCGGCGTTGAATATGGCTTGTTGTCGTCGCTTTGTGCAGAACCTATTTAGAAAATCAGAGGGTAACTTGTCTGTACCAAGAAAAGGGCGGGATCGAACTTTAATCATTGAAAATAAAGGATTTATTTTACAGGGAACTTTTTTAGATAATCACGATCTGATCATGAAGTAAAAAAACATGAGAAATTCGCACATGATTATCATTGAG
>NZ_JACJFF010000443.1:0-249 GCF_014164465.1 Vibrio sp. SG41-7
ATTCCGGTATTCCGGAGTTAGTTCGGGTGTAACAGGAACCCGAACCTGAGAGAGCCAGTTTTGCGCGCTACGCTTGCCTCCCAAAACCTGCCTCTCTCTCATCATGATTGGGGGGTTGGATAGTTGAAGTGGCATAGTGAATTTGGCCACCTGATTAAGAGGTGATGTATGATCATCTCGATACTAAAACAGGTGACATTATGACTAAGCGTGAAAGACGCACTTTTAACCCAGAATTTAAACTTGAAT
>NZ_JACJFF010000444.1:0-249 GCF_014164465.1 Vibrio sp. SG41-7
GGACCTAAGAATAAAAGTTGTTGAAATGAACAATATCTAACAAAAGCCTACCCAATAAACTTGATAAGAAAAGCGGATTTACTGAGGAGATAAATCGACACTGTAAAACATTCTTCACAAAATCGGGTCATGACTCCAATCTGTTGATTAATGGTAAAACTCTCGTTCGATAAAGGTGCCGATGACCTTATCGTGCATTTCTTCTGATCTCGAGAAACCGATAGTTTTTCGAACGAGTCTCTTTAAGCG
>NZ_JACJFF010000445.1:0-249 GCF_014164465.1 Vibrio sp. SG41-7
GTCAGTTCTGAGTGAAATCATCACGTCAGTCGTTGAGAAGAAACCGTACCCGAACGTTTTTGATCTATAAACTGCACATGCTTCTTCAGGAATGGTAAGTCAAGATACCTCGGTGAACGCTTACCAAATAAGTATTGGAAAGAGCGGTATGGATACCACAAACGTTCACTCTCAGAAACAGCGATGTATCGAGTTAAACAGTTGCTAGGAGGGCAACTGAGCTTAAGAAATTACAATGCACAGGTGGGT
>NZ_JACJFF010000446.1:0-248 GCF_014164465.1 Vibrio sp. SG41-7
TATTCCGCTGATTCCGGCCACTAGTTCCGGTTTAACCGGACACCACTAATCTCTCGCTTTTCTCTAACTCTATTTTTACTCTATCTGTCCGGATTGCGCCAGTTTTCGCATTGATTCTCCTCCTAGTTCTATTCGGTGGCTGTTGTGTATCAGTCGATCCAATAATGCGTCGGCTACGGTGGCGTTTCCTATCATGGCGTACCACTCCTTCACGGGTAATTGGCTTATCATGATCGTGCTGCTTATTT
>NZ_JACJFF010000447.1:0-248 GCF_014164465.1 Vibrio sp. SG41-7
GGGGCTTTCTTTCTGCTCATAACAAACAGGATGAAGCACTGGAATGATCACTCAATAGTAAAAAGTGGATCAAGTGCTGAGTGTCACACTTTTTCTGTCAATAGGGGCTTGGTGAACACTTACCTAAAAGGGGCAAAAGCAAGCAAACAACAGCACCCCCTCTATATGGTTTCGGCATTTGATGTAGACGAGGGTTTGACTCTCACACATCAACCTTGTGACGGCAAAGGTATGGAGCTGCTAGCAAT
>NZ_JACJFF010000448.1:0-248 GCF_014164465.1 Vibrio sp. SG41-7
GCCATATGAGACAGACCAGCAAGCAATGGAACATGCACGTAAAACCTTGTCAGTAACAACGTTCAGAATCTCTGTATGAGCCCAGAAAGCCCCTCAAAAGCAAACTAGTCTTAGTGCGTATTATGGGTCTAAATTATGTTTAGAGGTTTGCTGAAAGCCTGAATGAAATCAAACGTGGGCGAGGGATATGCTCAATTAGAAAGGTCAGCTTGCTGGCCTTTTTTAATGCTCATCGTGAGAATCGTTTT
>NZ_JACJFF010000449.1:0-248 GCF_014164465.1 Vibrio sp. SG41-7
TTACTCGCTATCCGCTTTGAAGACATTAATGATGACCGACTCATTATTCGTGAAAGCAAAACGGGCAAGCTGGCAAACATCCAGTTAAACACCAAAGCACGAGAACACATTGCCAAAGTGCGAGATTTACTCGCTATCCGCTTTGAAGACATTAATGATGACCGACTCATTATTCGTGAAAGCAAAACGGGCAAGCTGGCAAACATCCAGTTAAACACCAAAGCACGAGAACACATTGCCAAAGTGCG
>NZ_JACJFF010000044.1:0-42017 GCF_014164465.1 Vibrio sp. SG41-7
CGCTTAAAGAGACTCGTTCGAAAAACTATCGGTTTCTCGAGATCAGAAGAAATGCACGATAAGGTCATCGGCACCTTTATCGAACGAGAGTTTTACCATTAATCAACAGATTGGAGTCATGACCAGATTTACAGCAGCTACGCTTTCGGGGCTATTACCTGAACGGGCAAAAGAAACCAATAATGTTGGAATATCCTCTGCTAATACTTCTGCGGGGTTCGACACAATATCAGTTGTTGAAATATCCTCTACACGGCACTTCAATACACGAGATAATGTCGGAGCAATAGCTTGCCCTGCAAATGCAGAAGTACCCGCACCAGTTAATATAATTCTGCGTTCAGTATGAGTATCCCACCCCTCCATAAAAGCTGAGATCTCAACAATATTATCTCGAATTATTGAGTTAGTTTTTCTCCAGCTCATTGGTTGTTGTGTTATTTCTTTTGCTGTCCAAAAGCCGGAAAGCTGTTCTAATTCTGATACTGAGTAGCCAAGGTAATGGTTCATAATGCAATGCCTTCTTCTTTATTTTGTTTGCATGCCTTCGCATAACTACGAAGAGTTTGACGAATTTTGTCGAGTACTAATGCTTTCGGATCTGAACTTAATTGTCCTTCACGAACCGCATGAAATTGCGCAGATAAATGTTGGCTGAGTAAAGGAAGTGGGATGCCACTACGGGATAAATTATTAAACAACGTTGTTTGTGCTTGATTAATATTTTCATCTGGCCAGTAATAACGAATTCGATCACTAAAGCTGTAGCTACGAGAAAAACGTTGTTGAGCTTCATTACCTTGATAATACGGTTGCCAATATTCTGGAGAGTCACACATTTCTTTTTCGATATGCTCACGCAGATCTGAACAATGTGCTTTAGGGATAAGTTGTTCTTCGATATCACATAAATTGTATAAGGCTTCGCGTAGAGCAAAAGTCAACGCTGGTCCTACTTTCAAAATAGCGAAATGATCTTTAACAAGGGATTGATAGGCTTTATCGGTTTGATAATCCGTTGAATGAGCTTCAAACACCATGTGATCAAAATCATTCACAACTTTACTCAGTTCGGTTGCGTCTTCAGGGCGGTAATCAATCACGCCAGTGTGGTCAAACTCAACACCAGGCTGCACAACTAACCCAACAACACGTTGCCAACATTCCGCAATGTCTGCTCTTTCAAATGCAAATAGGTGTGCTTGGATCGTTTTTCGAGCAGCTTCCGGAGAAGTAACTTGGAGGGTATCTAACTCTTCTGCAGCGCCTCCAGGAACAGGGACTTCAGTGCCAATAACATAAACAAGATCACTATGGCCAAAACATGTATTTGCAGTTTTTTCTGCAATTTTAGCTAATCTTGCTGCACGTTCGGCAACAATTTCATCAGAAAGAGGGCTTGGATCATCAGAACAAGACATGCTGCAATCAAGATGGATTTTTTTGAATCCAGCAGCAACATAAGCTGCAATGAGATCGTCAGCATTTATCATGGCTTCTTTAGCCGTTAGTTTTTGCCAGCGATTAGGTCCAAGATGATCGCCACCCAAGATAAGTTTATCCACTGGAAAATGAAGTGATTGGGCTAGCTCTAAAACGAAATCTCGAAAATCAGCTGGCTTCATACCTGTATAGCCACCAAATTGATCAACTTGATTAGAAGTTGCCTCAATTAATAGCAAGGAATCATCACTTAACGCTTGAGAGAGCGCCGCTTCAATAACAAGCGGGTGTGCAGAACAAACAGAATAAATACCATTTTGTTCACCCGCTTTATGACGCTGTACAAGGTGTTGAAAGGTGTTCATTTACTAACTCCATACTGTATCTAAATGCAGCTATGGAGTTAGTTAGGTTATTTATCTTTCTCTACAATAATAACTTCAACTTTCATTTCACGAAGACCTTGTAAATATTCTTCGGGAATATCAGAATCCGTTACTAAGATATCAATATTTCCAAACTCTCTAATCATATGGCAGCTGCGCTTACCAAATTTGGTAGAATCCGCAACAGCAATGACTTGTTCTGAAATATCACACATAAGTCGATTTAAACTTGCTTCTTGTTCGTTATGTGTGGTGATACCTGACCTCAAATCAAAACCATCAACCCCAAGAAAAACCTTATCAAAACGGTAATTCTTCAGGCTTGCCTCTGCTTGAGATCCAGAGAAAGAGAGAGCCTTCTTACGAAGAACTCCACCTGACATCAATACTTCTATACCAGAAGCTGATGCTAACTCCATAGCTACATCTAGACCATTAGTCATGACTACAGCTTGCTCTAACAACTTTAAGTTAGATGCAATTTCTCGCGTAGTCGTACCTGAATCCAGAATAACGGTGTCACCATTCTCTATCAGCTGCGCTGCTGCATACCCAATGGAGGATTTCGTTCCAATATTTTGATGGCGTTTTTCATGAACCGTAAGTTCTGCAATTACGCCAGTATTTGGAATCGCCGCCCCATGAGAACGAACAACATACCCATTCTTTTCTAAAAAGCTCAGATCACTGCGAATAGTGACACTAGAGACATCAAATCGTGCAGCAAGGTCCTCTACACGTGCTTTACCATCTTGGTTCACCACGTTTACGATTTCCATGCGCCTTTCGACAGCACTAATCATTTTTTCTCGTCTCCCTAAAACCAACGAAATCTCTTTCGTTTGATTTCGAATTAACCTTACACCTAAAAATTATTCCCACAATATGGAAGTATAAAACTTTTGATCTCTTTCACATTCTTTCGTTAATTTTCGCTTTGTTTTTATCTTACGTTAATTTTCGTATTTCTTCATATATTACTCTTTGAAAGTAAAAATACCAAATAAAACGCATAGTTAATGCGACTTGCCTTTCATTTATCTTTATATCTATGGAAAAAGAAAATCACCTTTGATTAAAACGCCATCATCACTCTTAATATTTGTGATCCCTAACACAGCAAGTCATCTTTCGATCACTTACGATCCGCAAGAATTCGAAAATAAATAACCAATAACGTAACCCTACAAAAATAGAATAAGAAAGGAGACATTATGTCTATTACTCGCCGTGACATTTTAAAAGGTGTCGCAGCAACAGGAGCGCTTGCAGCAACGTCTGCAATAACTGGTTGCCAAAAAAACACAGTGCAAGATCCGATGGGCAAACTAACTAGAAAAGTTAAGCGCCCGAATCTACTGATTATTTTTCCTGATGAAATGAGAGCTCAAGCTCTTGGTTTTATGAATCAAGATCCTTCTCTTACTCCTAATTTAAATAGATTTGCTAAACAAAGTTCAGTATTAAAACAAGCAGTTTCAAACTTTCCTTTATGTACTCCATTTAGAGGAATGTTAATGACAGGGCAATACCCATATCGCAATGGTATTCAAGGAAATAGTCATACAGCAACCCCTGGGATGTTTGGTGGGAAAGACTTTGGAATTGAGTTGAAAAAAAAACAATCAACATGGTCCGATATTCTAAGCAAAGAAGGTTATAGCATGGGCTATATCGGAAAGTGGCATTTAGATACTCCAGAAGCGCCTTTCGTTCCTAGCTACAACAACCCAATGGAAGGCCGTTATTGGAATGATTGGACGGCGCCAGATCGTCGCCATGGCTTTGATTTTTGGTATTCATACGGGACTTACGATAAACATTTAACACCAATGTATTGGACGAACGATACGCCTCGGGATAAACCACTTCGTATTAATCAATGGAGTCCTGAGCATGAAGCTGATATCGCTATTAACTACCTAAGAAATGAAAATGGTGAATATAGAGATAACACGAAACCTTTTACCCTTGTTGTTTCAATGAACCCTCCTCACTCTCCTTATGATCAAGTCCCTCAAAAATATCTTGATCGATTTAACAAGAGTTCAAGAGAGCTAAACTCTCGCCCAAATGTCATATGGGATAAAGAATACCTTGACGGTTATGGGCCTGAATATTTCAAAGAATACATGGCGATGGTCAATGGTGTAGATGAACAATTTGGTCGTATTGTCGACGAACTTGATGCTTTGAATCTTACCGAAGATACCTTGGTCGTTTTCTTCTCTGATCATGGTTGCTGTATGGGCTCTAATGGAAACCCAACTAAAAATGTTCACTATGAAGAAGCGATGCGAATTCCAATGATGTTCCGCTGGCCTGGGAAAATAACACCAAAATCAGACGATCTTCTTTTCTCAGCCCCTGATATCTACCCAACACTCTTCGGGTTAATGGGCATGAACGATCTAATCCCAGATACTGTAGAAGGTAATGATTTTTCAAAAACAATAAAAGGAGAAAGTGGCGACCAAAAACCCACCTCTCAGTTTTATACCTTTATGCCTTATGGCGGACAATCTTACGGTCGACGTGGTATCCGAAACGAAAAATACACGCTTATGATTGACAGAAAAATAGGTAAACCACTGACCTATGTTCTTCATGATAACCAAGCAGATCCGTATCAAATGAAAAACATCGCAGAGCAACAATCAGAGCTAATTACTCAATTAATTCAAGATGAACTTATGCCTTGGCTTGAGCATACAGGTGACCCTTGGCGCCCAACAGAAATACCTAAAAATACCGCTAATGCTTACACCTAATTAAATCAATATAAAAAATACATTCAAGATTTAGCAGTGAAACACTAATAATAAATAGGGAATATTATGAAACAATCTTACAAAATCATTATCGCTTCTGGTTTAGCCGTATTTGCGTCTCAAGCCTTAGCAAATGACTATAAAACAACTGTGGAATACCGTCATGAATATAAAGATGGTAATAACAAACATGCAGATAGAGTAAAAATGTTCTTAGATACAGGGAAGAATATTGGGTTTGAATTAGATGCAAGGTACAACAATAAAGACGAAGATCAGATGTTTGATGAGATGAGTATGAATGGCTCTGAACTCTCTATTTTCTATTACGATAAAATTGCGGAAAATACGACGGGATTAGTTGGTTCATCACTTGACTTTAATCCTGACGGTTTAGTTTATGTTCCTTATGTTCGTGTGAACCACTCTTTTGATAACGGTTTTAGAGTACAAGCACGTTATAAATGGAAACTTTGGGATTATTCACAAACTAATAAAGCAGGCGAAAGCTATACCTCTAAAATTCAAGAAGTAGATACTTGGCTTGGCTACAACACTGGTAAATGGGATTTTCAATATGAGTTCCAAATTTGGAATGAAATGACTGATGATGCAAAACCTCAATTTGATAACGAAAGCTATGACTATTTACACAATTTCCGCATCATGTATAGTTTTGTAAATCCGGATGGCACTAAATGGCGTCCATTTGTTGAGGTTGGTAACGTAAGACAAGACAGTTACAGCGATAATCGTCAAACTCGTTATCGTGTTGGCATAAAATACACATGGTAAACGCTAATTCGAGGTTATAATTAGATTTATAGGAGGAGACTGTATGGCCTCCTCCTCTTTGAGATTTTTGCATTTCCAATGCGTGCACAACTCATTAAATAAATGACATACCTCTTGGTTTAATGCCCATATACCTTCTGGCGACATACAATGATTAGTCGCGAAAATTTCACCGAAATGAACATTTTCAACTATATATGCAGTTCTGCTGACTATCTAAGCTATTAATAATCCAACATCCCTTGATGTACCTAAGTTCCTAAAAATAGCTTATGTTCTAACCTATAACGATTAATTACACTTCAGCCCTTGTTTAACCTTTTATTGCCTCCATATTTTCCATACAATCCTAAGCGATTATAAATAAAAACAATTTCAATTTCGGAGTCCTCATGAGCGACGTAAAGCACTGTAATTTATTGATTCTTGGTTCTGGCCCTGCTGGCTATACAGCTGCAGTTTACGCTGCTCGTGCAAACCTAAACCCAGTACTAGTTACCGGTATGCAGCAAGGTGGTCAGCTTACCACCACAACAGAAGTAGAAAACTGGCCGGGTGATCCTGAAGGTTTAACGGGTCCAGCTCTAATGGATCGCATGAAAGAGCACGCAGAGCGCTTTGAAACAGAGATCCTGTTCGACCACATTAACGAAGTCGACCTATCTAACCGCCCTTTCCGTCTTAAAGGCGATTCTGGCGAGTACACTTGTGATGCGTTGATCATCTCAACGGGTGCATCAGCTAAGTACCTAGGATTAGATTCTGAAGAAGCATTCAAAGGCCGCGGCGTTTCTGCTTGTGCAACGTGTGATGGTTTCTTCTACCGCAACCAGAAAGTAGCGGTTGTTGGTGGTGGTAACACGGCTGTTGAAGAAGCACTTTACCTATCTAACATCGCGTCTGAAGTTCACCTTGTTCACCGTCGTGACACGTTCCGCGCTGAAAAGATTCTTGTGAAACGTTTAATGGACAAAGTAGAGAACGGCAACATTGTTCTTCACACTGACCGCACGCTAGACGAAGTTCTAGGCGACGACATGGGCGTAACGGGCGTTCGTATTAAAGATACTCAGTCTGATAAGACAGAAGATATCGAAGTAATGGGCGCATTCATTGCTATCGGTCACCAACCAAACACTGAAATCTTCAAAGGCCAAGTCGACATGAAAGATGACTACATCATCGTTCAGTCTGGTCTTGAAGGTAACGCGACACAAACCAGCATCCCAGGCGTGTTCGCCGCAGGTGATGTAATGGACCACAACTACCGCCAAGCAATCACTTCTGCTGGTACAGGTTGTATGGCTGCACTGGATGCTGAACGCTTCCTAGATGGCCTTAACGATAAGTAAATCTGAGATTGCAGATTTGATTATCGGTGCTCTCGCCTCAGTAGATGCAGGGCGTCATCACATTTTGTTGTAAATCCCTAGAGCCCAGTGGTATATCCACTGGGCTTTCTTTTGTATACTAGCCGCCCTCAACAAATAATAATTATCATTAAGCCTTCATAATGGATAAGAAAAAACAACGCAGCTTGAACAAGTGGCTTAAGCAACAGAGTAAGTTAGCGAAACGCTGGCTTATGATTGCGATTAGCCTTGGCGTACTTTCAAGCGTGTTCTTAATTGCTCAAGCAGCTCTTCTCGCCTCTATTCTTCACCAGCTGATCATCGAGAATGTCGATAAATCTGAACTGGTTGGTCATTTCGCAGGCTTGGCATTATCGGTCGTTGGCCGTGCTGGCTGTACATGGGGACGTGAAATCGCAGGTTATCGCTGTGGTGAACAGATCCGTGTCTATATAAGGCAACTCATCCTAGATAAACTACGTGAGTTAGGCCCTGCTTACATTAAAGGTAAACCTGCCGGTACGTGGGCAACGCTGTTGCTAGAACAAGTAGAAGACATGCAAGACTTCTTCTCTCGTTACTTACCTCAGATGTCTTTATCGGTAATGATTCCATTCATTATTTTAGTTGTGGTGTTCCCAGTAAACTGGGCAGCAGGACTGATCTTCTTGATTACGGCTCCACTGGTGCCGATGTTCATGGCACTTGTTGGTATGAAAGCGGCCGATGCCAACCGTAAAAACTTCAAAGCGCTGCAGCGTCTTTCAGGTCACTTTTACGACCGTTTGCAGTCAATGACGACTATTCGTCTATTTGACCGCACCAACGCTGAAACAGAAGTATTGAAAGGTGCATCTGAAGTGTTCAGAACGCGCACCATGGATGTGTTGAAAATCGCTTTCTTGTCTTCTGCGGTACTTGAGTTCTTCACGTCGATCTCTATCGCGATGACCGCGGTTTACTTTGGTTTCACTTACATCGGTGAGCTGAACTTTGGTCACTACGGTGCAGGCATTACGCTATTCGCTGGTTTGTTTATCCTTATCTTAGCGCCAGAGTTTTACCAACCTCTGCGTGACTTAGGTACTTTCTACCACGCGAAACAACAAGCGGTTGGCGCAGCCGAAAGTATTGTCGAGTTCCTAGAAACAGACATCACTAAGGTTAAATCAGGTAACACTCAACTCGATTCAGCTCAAGGCATCAATATTGAAGCTACCGACCTAAAAGTGTTAAGCCCGGAAGGTGTTCAATTAGTTGGTCCTATCTCGTTCGCACTGAACACTCGCCAATCGACTGCGTTAGTTGGCCCAAGTGGTGCGGGTAAAACAAGTTTGATCAATGCCATCCTTGGTTTCATGCCTTATGAAGGAAGCTTGAAAATCAATGATATTGAATTGCGTGACCTCGACTTAGCCTCTTGGCGTAAAACCATTAGCTGGGTTGGTCAAAACCCGTTACTACTGCATGGTAGCATTCGTGACAACGTCACTCTAGGTAAGCATGATATCGCTGACCAAGTTGTCGAGAATGCACTTGAGCAATCATTTGCTAGCGAGTTCGTAAACGAGCACGGCTTGGATTATATGATTTCTGATCGCTCTGGCGGCCTGTCTGTTGGTCAATCTCAGCGTTTGGCTCTGGCTCGCGCAATGATTCAAGACGGTCAGTTCTGGTTATTAGATGAACCAACAGCCAGCCTAGATACTCGTAGCGAACAGTTAGTGATGAAAGGCATCAATAGCAACATTGAAAGCCGCACTGCCCTACTTGTGACGCACCAACTCGCTCCTCTTAAATCAGTCGATAATATTCTGGTTATGCGCGATGGTGGTCTGGTTGAACAAGGTCATTACTCTCAGCTTTCGACTGCGGGTGGTTTGTTTGAAGAGATGCTGAACGCGAACTTAGCTCAACAAGATAATAAGGGTAATTTAGATGCGTGATTTACTGCCTTACCTGAAACTCTATAAAAAGCATTGGTTTGGCCTATCGCTAGGCATGCTATTGGCTTTTGCAACTCTGTCGGCTTCTATCGGCTTGTTAACGCTATCAGGCTGGTTTATTTCAGCTTCTGCGGTTGCTGGCCTTACGATTGCGCGTGAAACCTTCAACTACATGCTGCCGGGTGGTGGTGTACGTGGTTTGGCAATGAGCCGTACTGCGGGTCGTTGGGGTGAACGTGTTGTCAGCCACAATGCAACATTCAAACTGTTAACTGATTTACGTATCTTCTTCTTCAAGAAGCTGGCTCCGCTGATCCCAGGTCGTATCTCAAACCTTCGTGATGCTGACCTTCTCAACCGTTTGGTTGCTGATGTAGACGCGATGGATCACGTGTACCTGCGCTTAGTAAGCCCTGTGACGGTGGGTGTGTTTGGGATTTTCTTCCTGACTCTATTCTTGATGTGGTTCGATAGCTCACTAGGTTTAATCTTAGGTTCTATCCTTCTTATCATGCTGTTGGTTTGGCCAATCTTGTTCTACAAGCTGGGTAAGCGTAACGGCGGCGAACTGACACAGAACAAAGCGGATCTTCGTGTGACTACGCTAGATTGGATTGAAGGCTACAGCGAGCTAACTCTGTTTGGTGCTGAAGAGCGTTACCGCAATGCCATTCTAGAGACTCAACGAAAGCTGATGGCGAATCAGTTTGTGAATGCTAACCTTACCGGTATGGCTTCAGCAGCGCTAATGCTGTTCAACGGTTTGACGTTGGTTCTTATGCTTTGGCTTGCGGCTGACGGTGTGGGTGGTAATGCACCAGACCCGTTCATCGCGCTAATGGCATTCGCAACCATGGCAAGCTTCGAGCTATTAATGCCAATTGCAGGTGCGTTCCAGCATTTAGGTCAAACTCTGTCTTCTGCTCGTCGCTTGAATGAAGTGATTCTGTCAGAGCCTGAAGTTCAGTTTGCTGAAGATAAACTCGACATCAACAAGCCGCTTGATATTACGTTCTCAAACGTGACGTTCAACTACCCTGATTCTGAGCGCAGTGTTCTGAACGCTGTAGACCTAACGATTCCTGCCACACACAAGGTTGCGATTGTTGGTCAAACGGGTTCTGGTAAATCGACTCTGATTCAACTACTGACTCGCTACTGGGATCCAAAGCAAGGCCATATCTCTATCGCAGGTATTGGACTCACTCAATGGAACGAATCACAGCTTCGTGAATCAATCAGTGTCGTGAGCCAACGTGTCGATATCTTGAACGGTACTTTGCGTGACAACTTGTTGATTGCAAGACCAGAAGCAACCGATGATCACTTAGCGAACATCCTAAAAGACGTTGGCCTAGAAAAGCTGCTTGAGAACAACGCGCTTGATAGCTGGTTAGGTGACGGTGGTCGTCAACTGTCTGGTGGTGAGAAGCGCCGTATTGGTATCGCACGTGCCATTCTTCATGATGCCCCTATCCTGCTTCTAGATGAGCCGACAGAAGGCTTAGATAAGCAAACTGAACAGAGCATCATGGCGCTGTTCGAGAAGCACTTCGAAGGCAAGACGGTGATCTTCATTACGCACCGTTTGATTGGTCTGGAGTCGATGGATTCTATCGTTCTGATTGAACAAGGCGAGATTGTTGAAAACGGCTCTCATGAGAAACTGTTAAACGAAGAAGGACGTTATTTCCAACTTCGTCAGGCAATCTAGCGCCTCATAAGTTATAAAGAAAACCATTCAAAGCCCGAGTTTATACTCGGGCTTTTTTGTGTCTGTGATTCTCCTGAACTACACCCTTCTCCAATCAAACTTGGCCAGTCACTTACAATAAGTACTGACCTTGATGCCAATACCAAACAGCTTAAAAACGACAAGCGAACGACCCTGCGATGGTTAAATTTATGGAGCAATACTTCCCTACTCGTGCAGCCCTTAAAGCTAAATTCCCAGGCTATCCGAACAACTAGTTAAGGGTTCATAACTCTAACTAGCACGCACAAAAAAACCGAATGTGATATTCACATTCGGCTTTTAAATAATGCTATTACAGATTAATCACTTAAAGCTTGAAGCGGCTGATTTCGCTTTCTAGCTCGTGAGAAAGTTCAGACAGCTGAGCAGCTTGCTCTGCAGCTTGGTGCGCTTCGTCTGCTAGCTCGTTAGATACGTCACGGATTCCCTCAGTGTTACGAGTAATCTCAGACGTTACTGACGCTTGCTCTTCTGCAGCAGAAGCAATCTGTGTTGCCATGTCGCTAATGCGTTCAACAGCAGCATGGATTTGCGTTAGGCTTGCAGCCGCTGAGTTCGCGTCATCAACACTGGTTTCAGCAAGACTACGGCTATCGTTCATGATGCTAACCGCTTTGCCTGTTGTACCTTGTAGCAACTCAATAGTTTGCTGAATCTCTTGCGTTGAACCGTGTGTACGTTGGCTCAGAACTCGAACTTCATCCGCTACTACGGCGAAACCACGACCTTGTTCACCGGCACGTGCTGCTTCAATAGCGGCGTTAAGTGCAAGTAGGTTCGTTTGTTCTGCAATACCTTGAATGTTAGACAAGATAGCGTTGATGCTGTTGCCGTGCTCTTCAAGTTCTAGGATCACGTTAGTTGCGATTTGAACTTCTTGAGCAAGGTTTTGGATAGAGCTTTGAGTCTGTGTCACTTGACCAGTACCGTGCTCACACGCGCCAACCGCTTCAGATGAGTTCTGTGCAGTGTGGTCAGCGTTACCCGCGATCTCTTGTGTTGCTGCAGCCATTTCGTTAACGGCTGTTGCTACCATGTTGATCTCGTCTTGTTGCATTTGGATACGAGCACTACGTTCTTCAGCTTGAGAAGCCGTCTGACGTGCTTGGTTACCTAGCGCAGCAGATACTTCGCTTAGCTTGATCACCATGGTGTGCATGTTGCCTACAAAACGGTTGAAGTTTTCAGCAAGCTTACCAATCTCGTCATCGCTCTTAGGCTCAAGACGTTGAGTAAGGTCGCCCTCACCTGAAGCAATTTCTTCAAGTGCCGCTGAAACACGGTTCAAATCACGGAATAGGAAGCTCACTAACCAAGATACTAATACGATTACGATTAACGTAATAATGACCGCCGTTGTGATCAACTGAGTAAGTAGTGTTGAGTGGTTCGCTTCTTCTGTTGCTTTGTCCATCTGAACCGCGAAGATCCAGTTAGTGTTAGGCACCTTCGTGAAGTAAAGCAGCTTCTCTGCGCCGCGCTCTTTGATGATCTCGATGCTACCCGTACGCACTGCGTTCTCAATAATTGGCATAGAGATGTCGTTTGAAAGCTGACTTACTGGCTTCAAGCTTAGTGCTGAATCTGGGTGTGCTAGGAATGTGCCGTCAGAGGCATCAATTAGCATTGCGTTCGCATTGTCACCAACATCAAGGCTGATTACATCGTTCACTAGTTGGTCGATAAGTACGTCTGCACCCACTACACCAACAAGTTTGCCGTTATGACGCACAGGTTCTGCAATTGTTACTAGCAATGCTTTAGTGATTGCATCTTGGTAAGCAGTGGTAATGATTTGCTTACCTGCAGCGTTTGCTTCTTGGTACCAAGGACGTTGACGAGGGTCGTAACCAGCGCGATTGCGTTCAGGATGTGAACGGTACATTCCGCCTTCTGGAGTACCTAAAAAGATATCGTCAAAGCCACCCGCTACACGAGCTTGCTTAAGGAAAGGAACAACATCATCCTCTCGTGAAAAGTCATTAAATGCAGATGCGATATCGGTGCGGATATCAATCCAGTTTTTAATACCTTCAGATGCTGCTTCTGATACGCTTTCAGCTCGCAGGTATACGCCATTACGAGTCTGTTCAAATAATTGGTTTGCTGATAACCAAGTTAACGCTGTTGCCATAACGACAACAGCAGATAGGCTAGCACCTATTAACTTCTGCTTAAGTGTTAGTTTCATGTCAAAGTTTCACGAGTAGTGGGAAATCTCGCGCATACTACCCAATATCAGTATTAAATTCGAGCGATTTTATAATTTAATAACGTAATATAATTTTAAGCAAACCATTGGCTTATCGAATGTCAATTCCTTGGCTTGTCGCCAAATTTAAGGCGTTATTTTGAAGGTAATTCCATCGAAATATACTGTTCTCTAGACTGTAAAATAGATACAAAAAAGGCAGGAGAGTTTCCTCTTCTGCCTTTCTTTTTACTTTATATTCGACTTCAACCAAATGGAAAGTCGATTAACGATCAGTCTATCGCTTCTCGGTGCGCATACCCATTAGCAAGCTCACACACATCAGTAATAGAATGATGGTGAATGGCAATGCCGTAGAGATTGCGCCCGCTTGTAGAGCTTGTACTGCTTCAGTACCGCCAACCCACAATAGAGCGACAGCAATCGCACCTTCTAGGAACGCCCAGAACACACGTTGAGGTACAGGCGTATCAACTTTACCACCAGCAGTGATGCTGTCGATAACTAGAGAGCCTGAGTCAGACGACGTAATGAAGAATACTAGAACTAAGATAACCGCAATGATTGATAGCAGCGTACCGAACGGTAGAGCATCAAACATTTGGAACATCGCTAGTGATACATCAGTCAAACCATCTTGACCAAGGATACCAACGTTATTCACGATTTGGTCAATCGCCATGCCACCAAATACTGACATCCAAATGATAGTAACAGTCGTTGGAACAATCAGAACCGCTGTGATGAACTCACGAACCGTACGACCTTTAGAAACACGCGCGATAAACATACCTACGAATGGTGACCATGAAATCCACCAAGCCCAGTAGAATACCGTCCAACCGTGCATCCACGCTTCATCTTCACGACCATGAGGATTACTCAAAGGAATGATGTTTTCAACGTATGCCATAAAGGTTGTTGGGATAGAACCTAAACTCACCGCATAGCCGATTAGAGCCACTAAGATAAGCAGTAAGAAAGCAACCAACATGTTGATGTTACTGATAACTTTAACGCCGCCATCAATACCGCGAAGCACTGACACGACCGCTAATAACGTTACTACGGTAATAACAACAACTTGTAACCCTAAGCCAGCCTCGATTCCGAAGACATGTTGAATACCACTTGCTGCTTGTTGTGCACCTAAGCCCAGCGACGTCGCCAAACCAAACAGCGTTGCAAGAACCGCCAGAATATCAACAATGTGACCAGCCCAACCCCACGCTCTATCACCCAAGATTGGGTAGAAAATAGAACGAATAGAAAGAGGCAATCCCTTGTTGTAAGAGAAAAACGCAAGTGACAGTGCTACTACGCCATAAATCGCCCAAGGGTGTAGACCCCAGTGATACATGGTTGCACCTAGCGCCAACTTAGCAGCTTCTGGTGTGTTGGGTTCAACACCTAACGGGGTTTCAAACCAACCCGTGAAGTAAGCAGCGGGTTCCGCCACACTCCAGAACATTAGGCCGATACCCATACCTGCGGCAAACAGCATCGATAGCCAAGAGAAGAATGAGTAATCTGCCGTCGCATCAACACCACCAAGGCGGATTTTACCATACGGAGAAACAATTAAGCCTAAGCAGAAAACAACGAAAACATTACCCGACCAGATGAAAAGCCAATCAAACGAATTGATGATCTGGCCTTTAACGCCATCCAGAGCTGCCTTTGCTGAAGCGGTATCTGTAATCAGAATACCGATCAGGAACAAAGCAATAAGTCCTGCACTGATACCAAATACTGGGTTATGAACATCAAAACCCCATTTTTGGACGTTATCTTGACCGACAGTGTAATCCGTACTGTCGATACTGTATTTATCTATACCTTTAGTCATTATCCCTCTCTACGGAATACTAATAGGGTCTATTGACCTCGTATTCCTTACTTACCTGCGACTTAATCACAAACTCGAACATACAATCCAAGTAGTACAAGCTGTTGTCACAATAATTCAAATACTTGGATGTCTGAAGTTTAGCAGGTTAACTTATTGTTTTCAGTAAACCAGAATCGGTTCGATTAATTTTCCAACAAAATTCACGAAATCACTTAAGTATATGACGAAAAAAAGGCCGACCCTGTCGACCTTTATTCAGAAAATACTTTTAGCTCAAAGCATTTTGCTGGTTAACTAATTGATTTTCAGTTCGTAAACCTAACAATAAGCTTAGGCACATAAGCAATAATATGAACGCAAATGGTAGCGCCATTGATACCGTTCCAGCTTGCAGTGCTTGAATGGATTCTGTACCGCCAACCCACAATAGAACGGCTGCAATCGCACCGCCCATCAACGCCCAAAATACACGTTGAGGAACAGGGGCATCAACTTTACCGCCAGAAGTAATGCTGTCGATAACTAATGAGCCTGAATCTGACGAGGTGATGAAGAACACCATAATCAAACCAATCGATACTACAGAAAGCATAGAACTCATTGGTAGCGCATCATAAGTGTGGAATAGAGAAAGCGTAATATCTTGCAAACCATTCACGCCTATCTCACCCACCTTGTTCGCCACTTGATCAATCGCGATACCACCGAAAATAGCCATCCAGATGATGATTACTGTCGTTGGGATGAACAATACAGCGACGATGAATTCACGAATAGTACGACCTTTAGAGATACGAGCGATGAACATACCAACGAATGGTGACCAAGACATCCACCAAGCCCAGTAGAATACCGTCCAACCCTGCATCCAAGTTTCATCGTCACGACCATGAGGATTACTTAGAGGAATAAAGTTTTCAATGTAACCCATTAGCGCGGTTGGGATTGCTTTAATACCCGCCATACCACCAGCGATCGTCACAAAGATAAGTAAACCCAAAGCAACCAACATATTGATGTTACTCAGAACCTTTACACCACCGTTAATGCCGCGAATGACTGACATTGTTGCTAAGAAAGTAACCACTGCGATAACAACTAACTGCATGCCAATACCACCATCGGTACCAAACACATGGTTAATACCACTGGTCGCTTGTTGTGCGCCTAGGCCCAATGATGTTGCAAGGCCAAATAGTGTTGCCAATACCGCAACGATATCAACAATATGACCAAACCAACCCCAAGTTCTATCACCTAATAGTGGGTAAAAGATTGAGCGAATTGAAAGCGGTAACCCTTTATTAAATGTGAAGAAAGCGAGGGCTAGAGCAACAACAGCGTAAATCGACCAACCGTGAAGACCCCAGTTGTAGATGGTTGCACCTAATGCCAACTTAGCCGCTTCAGGAGAATAAGCTTCAACACCGAGCGGTGTTTCATACCAACCAGTAAAGTAAGCGACGGGTTCAGCTACACCCCAGAACATCAGGCCAATACCCATTCCTGCGGCGAATAACATCGACATCCAAGACAGGTTAGAGTGCTCTGCTTTGGCATCATTGCCACCAATACGTATCTTGCCATACGGGGAGACAATGAGGGCAAAACAGAAGATAACAAAGATGTTGGCTGCCCACATGAAGAAACCATCGAAGTTACCGATGACTTTCCATTTGATTCCATCCAGTGCCGCTTTTGCGGTTTCTGGATCTGCGACTAGAAGTGCAACCAAGAAGACAATGATCGCTCCTGCACTGATTCCAAATACTGGGTTGTGAACATCAAAACCCCATTTCTGAACGTTATCTTGTCCTACTGTATAATCGGTATTTTCAATACTATACCTATCTTTTACAGGCTCCATGCTTCCTCTCTAATTGGTAGCGCACAGTTTGCAACATTGCATTCTGCACCTAAATTTCGAAAAGAAGAATATCAACCTGTCGCAAAAATACTAAAAAAACCTCCAAAAAGCAGGGCTGAATTACACATTTAGTAATTAAATTACACATTTAGTGTCATTTAGCGTACGATTACTCCACAAGCCCCGAATTGACAGCGTACTTGGCAAGCTCTGCCGTAGAGTGAATATCCAGTTTATGCTTGATGTTTTGTCTGTGGGTTTCAACCGTTCGGTAACTGATATTCAAACCCTTCGCGATCTCTTTACTGCTCTCCCCTTTTGCGACTAATTTCAATACCGCTTCTTCACGCCTGCTCAATGGATTTTTCACAGATTGCGTGGGAGTAATCGGCTGAGTGAACAAATTCTGTGTCACTTTTTCACAAAAATAGGTCGAGCCTTGATTGACCGTTTTGATCGCTTGCACCATTTTTTCAGCCGAAATCTCTTTCAACATATAGCCGACTGCGCCCGATTGCATCACCTTCATGATGTATTCACGGTTGTTATGCATAGTCAGCATCAACACCTTCGCTTCTGGGTCTTCTTCTTTAATCAGATGGGTCGCATCAATGCCGTTCATGATAGGCATGCTGATATCCATCAACACCACATCAGGGCGCAGAGACTTAACGACCTCAACCGCTTCTAATCCATTACTGGCCGTACCTATCACGCTAATATCTGGCTCAAGTTCCAATCTCGCCATAAAGCCATCCAGTACCACTTGGTGATCGTCAGCGATCACAACTCGAATAACTTCACTCATTCATTAATCCCTCTAGTGTCAGTAACACTGTAATTTCCGTTCCAAGGCCAATCTCACTCATCAGCTCAAAATCACCACCAATGAATTCCACTCGCTCTCTCATGTTACGTAGACCGATCCCTCGTTTTTCCATCGCTTTATAGGTATTGAAACCGACACCGTTGTCTTGGATTAGAAGCTGTAACACGTTGCCAATTTGCTGCGCGATAACCGTTACTTTGGTCGCTTGTGCGTGTTTCTCTATGTTATTTAGGGACTCTTGCACCACTCGATATAAGGTCGTCGCGGCCTCTGATTTCAATTTTCCGGGCTGAGTGCTAAACAAGGTTTCAACCTCAATACCCGAGTGCGCCTGAAAATCCAATAACAACGAAGACAGCGCCGCTTCTAAGCCGATATCATCCAAAGAACTTGGGCGAAGTTGATGCGAGATGTGCCTCACCTCTTCGATCGCTCGCATCAATGAATGCTGCGACTTATTCAAATGCGCTTTGAGGTCTTCATTTTGTAACTTATTACCAAGTAGTTCTAAGTGGCAACGACTTGATACTAATAATTGATTAATACCGTCATGTAGCTCTCGCGCTAAATGCTTCTTCTCGTCTTCTTGGAACATCACCGTTTTATGGGCGAGCTCTTTTAAATTATTATCCGCGATTCGATGTTCATGCATGTTAATGGCCAACGTCAGCACGATAATAACCGCCACCGTCACGCTAAGAATCACCACAATCGAGAAGAACGTGGTTTCAATATTCTTGTTGATCGCAGCCTGCATCGAAGCCACTTCTTGGTGCACGTCTTCAATATACAAACCCGTGCCAATCATCCAATCCCAACGCTCTAACCAAGCGGCGTAACTCAGCTTAGAGACCACTTCCCCAGTCGAGGGCTTTTGCCACAAATACTGGTGGAATCCTCCTCCGGTTTGCGCCTCTCTTAGCAGTGCTTCTATCAGAAAATCACCATCTTCATCTTGCAATTGAAGCAGATTTTTTCCAATCAATTCCGGCTGTATCGGATGAACCAAGTTGGTTCCGTGGCGATCATATGCGAAGAAATAACCATCAGAGCCATATCTAAGTTTAGACAATATGGTTCGAACTTCTTTTTTGGCTTGCGCTTCTTTGATATCGGGGTCGTTGTAGATATGTTCGATCGCATCGAATGCGAGGTCGACCGTGTCTTTGAGGGCGTTTTCACGCGACTTGATTAAGCTGTCTCTGAAGATCTCGACCTCTTTCGCACCCAACGTCTTGGTTTGGTGTAACGAGATCCAACTTATGCTCGCCGTGACCAGTAGCAACGGGAGTAGCGTCAGCAAAATCAGCTTAGCTTTTAGAGGCATTCCTTTCCCTCACAAAAAACGGCTTACTGAACATCAATAAGCCGTTTTACTTTAGCAATTTATAGATAGCCGTTGAAACATATCATTCACATTCTTGGCTTCACTCACATTCCATAGAAAGAAGGGAAAGCGAGAAGTGATCCAAGTACGAGGATTTGAATCAGAATGAACGGCATCACGCCTCGGTAGATGTCTTTTGTGGTGACGCCTTTCGGTGCAACCCCTTTCAAATAGAACAAACTAAAACCAAATGGCGGCGTTAAGAAGGAGGTTTGTAGGTTCATCGCGATAAGGATAGCGAACCAAGTCATGTTGATGCCCATCAGTTCAGCAACAGGCGCAATGATCGGCACGATGATGAAACAGATTTCTACGAAGTCGATGAAAAAACCCAGAATCAAAATCACCAACATGGTAATGATCAAGAAGCCCCATTTTTCACCCGGCAACTGCAGCATCCACTCTTCAACTAGATAGTCACCGCCAGTATAGGTAAACGCCATCGAGAATGCCGTCGCACCAAGCAAGATAGCAAAGACCATTGCCGTGACTTTCACCGTTTCTTTGGACGCTTCATACACCATCGACCAACTGAATTGACCGTACAGCAAAGCAAGTACCAAGGCACCCGCGCCACCTAATGCAGCTGACTCTGTCGGCGTGGCAACACCCGCGAAGATAGAGCCCAATACCACAATGATCAGCGCGAGTGGCGGTACGATAGCTTTCAGTGCATTGATGACTTCTTGTTTACGACTAATTGAGTCATCACGTTCAATTGGTTGAGCCGCTTCTGGGTTAAGCTTGGCGTATATCAAGATATAAACGATATACGCGCCCACCAACATTACGCCCGGCCAAATCGCCGCTTGAAACAAGTCCCCTACTGGCACACCGAGTACATCACCTAATAAGATCAGTACGATAGAAGGCGGAATGATTTGCCCTAACGTGCCAGACGCACAAATAGTGCCGCAGGCTAAGCCTTTGTCGTAGTTGTACTTGAGCATAACTGGCAACGAGATAAGACCCATGGCAACCACAGAAGCACCTACTACGCCCGTTGAAGCCGCAAGCAGTGAACCCACGAGTACCGTCGAGATCGCAATACCACCACGAACACCACCAAACAGTCGTCCCATTGACTCAAGCAACTGCTCAGCAAGCTTGGTCTTTTGCAGAACAAGCCCCATGAAAACGAACAATGGAACGGCCATCAGCACCGTATTTTCCATGATCGATTGAATTCGATATGGCATGAAGGCGAACATTTCGATGCCTTCAGCCCAAACACCAAAGATTAACGCGATACCACCAAAGGTGAACGCGACCGGGAAGCCAAGTAAAAGTGCAAACAAGGCTACGAAAAACATTACTATTCCAATCATGTTCAGCCTCTACTTATTCTTTGTGTGAGTATTGTTTGTGTGAGTATTATTTGCATGCGTGTTATTTGCATGGATAAGGTGCGGATTAAAAATCTTGTTCAACGAATGCAGAATCAAGCCAACGCCACTGACTGCCATCAAGAAAAACGACAGTGGGATCATCGCTTTAATGATCCAACGATACGGCAAGCCACCGGGATCGCCCGACGTTTCACCCAGGTTATAACTCTCTTTGGCCACATCGATACCAAACCAAGCCACCAGCAAACAGAAAGGAAGCAGGAAGACAACGGTGCCTATTAGGTCAATAATCGCTTGTGCCTTGAAGCTGAGTTGTTCGTAAAAAACATCCACTCGCACGTGGCCACCCGCTTTGATGGCATAAGGAACACCTAATAGGAAAACAGCTGAGAATAGATGCCATTCCATTTCTTGGAAGGCGATAGACACATCGTTAAAGGCGTATCGCATCACAACGTCATACACAACGTTCGCAACAAGAAGGATAAACAACATACTGGAAAGCCATCCCAGTGCATCACCGATACGATTAAATAGGCGTTCAATATAAATTAGACTTCGCATTCCCGACTCCATGGAATTTGAAAAGACATCGCGTATTAGAGTTAGGGCAACTAAAACAAGTAGCGCTAACAAGATGCACGACGTAGAAAGGGTTCTTGGGATCTTGTTACAGGATTTATCCTGCTTAATTATTATGTTTAAAATGAACCCGCCGCTTAGTCACTCTTAGTTACCTAACAAGAACAGCTTTGGGTTCATTTAGCTTCAGTTCAACAACTGTCGATTATTTCGCTTGGCTATTTAGATAAGCTCTATGTGAAATATCCGTCCAAGAGCGCACTTGCTCTAGGTAGCTTGTTTGTGAAGCTTGGATCTCTTTCGCCAACTCATCTTTCTCAGCATGTGCAGCAAGTAGGCGATCGTTCGCTTCTTTCAGTGCCGACATGACTTCAGGCGGGAAATCTTTAACTTGTACGTCTGGGTATTCTGTTTTCATTGAAACCCAGTTCTTGCCACTTTCGTGCGTTGCTTGTGTATACATGTCGTAAGCCGCTGTACGCATTGCAACACGCAAGATTTCTTGTAGGTCTTCAGGAAGCTTGTTCCATGTACGCTTGTTCACTAGGAATTGCAGCTCTGAACCCGGCTCATGCCAACCTGTGTAGTAGTAAGGCGCAATCTTGTGGAAACCCATGCGCAAATCAAGTGATGGACCCACCCACTCTAGTGCATCGATTGTGCGACGCTCTAAAGACGTGTAAAGCTCACCAGGGGCAATGTTAGTCGGCTTAGCACCTAGCTCCGCAAGGATCTCACCAGCAAAGCCTGGGATTCGCATTTTCAGACCTTGCAGATCTTCAACGCTGTTGATCTCTTTTTGAAACCAACCACCCATCTGAATATCCGTGTTACCACCCGGGAACGACATTAGGTTGTGTGGAGAGTAAACCTGCTCCATCAACTCCATACCGCCACCGTGATAGAACCACGCGTATTGTTCTGCTGGCGTCATACCGAAAGGCATAGAAGTGAAGTAAAGAGTGTTTGGAACTTTACCTTTCCAGTAGTAAGAGCCTGAGTGACCCATGTCGTATTGACCAGACTTAACCATGTCAAAAACGCCAAGCGGTGCTTTGTGTTTGTTTGCTGAATCGATTCTGATTTGCAGTCGACCATTCGACATTTTCTCAGCCATCGCAGCCATGTTTTTGGTTGCATCACCGAAAACAGGGAAGTTTGGTCCCCATGTTTCAGCAAGCTTCAAGCGATAAACCTTATCAGCAGCTGTGGCGCCAGTGGCGACCAAAGCTAAACAAGCCGCTGCAGTAACCGCAACGTTTTTAAAAACTCGTGTGAGGGAGTTAGAAATGAGACTCATGTTCACGTCCTTTTGTTGGATTAACACTCTTTCTGTGAGTATTTTTTATGGTTCAACATAAGAGTGCACCTTGATGAGGCAACTAGATATCAGGGAGAGCACGCA
Organism: Vibrio sp. SG41-7; assembly: GCF_014164465.1. NCBI lineage: Bacteria > Pseudomonadati > Pseudomonadota > Gammaproteobacteria > Vibrionales > Vibrionaceae > Vibrio > Vibrio sp. SG41-7. The sequence continues at coordinate 21,933 of NZ_JACJFF010000044.1, forward strand.
CGACAGGCCCACACAAACTGCGTATTAGACCAAAGGATTACGTAGAACTACGTAGGAGATAATTGAGTTATGTCGATTTTAAAGGACTTACTCCATTCATCAGGGAAATGCTTATTGATAAATACCTAAGTATTAATAATTAAATACCGTTAACAATTGATTGCCATTTCGTGATGAAGCTCTATTCACACCACAGATCAAATACGCACCTAAATGCATTCAATCCATGAGAATCAAGGTTTCAGAGAATCAGACGCCCTACTTTGGTGCTTACTGATTCGAAACATGGGACACGCGACAGACAGATGAATAACGAAAGAGATCAGCCGATTGGGAATAAGGCTTCTGGGGCTAGGTTCGAATGCTAGGTTTGAATATAAGTATGGGTTTAGGGGTTTAGGGGTTTAGGGGTTTGAGTTTGAGTTTGAGTTTGAGTTTGGGATTGGGTTCTGGTTTTGGGTTTGGGATTAACATGATCCGTCAGATACAAAAAAGCCTCGAAAATCGAGGCTTAAAAACTTTAACGAAGCGAATGTAATCCCGCGGGATTAGATAGCTTTGTAGATAACCTTGTTACCTGCAAGTTGCTCTTTCGCTACTAGGTTTTCTTCAAGAAGTTTTTTCAATGCGCCTGTTGCCCATGAAGCTGCTTTCGCGTCTTCTTGACCAGCTGCTAGGCCGATACCTTTAGGGTTAATGCCTTCAGCATTGCTAACAACGATGTCTAGAACTTGTTGTTGCTTAGGAGTCAGTGCTACTGCAACTTCTTTAGTTGCTGCTACTGCTTTCTCTACCGCTGGTTTTGCTGCTACAGTTTTTTCTGCTACAACTTTCTCTGCGACAGGCTTCGCTTTTTTCGGCGTTGCCACTGCTTTAACTACAGCCGCTTTAGTGCGTTTCTGCAGTTTAGCCTGCACCTTACGCTTATGAGCAAGTCTCATTGAATATTTCTCCAGTTCACTGCTCTTTTCGCAGTGGTGAAAATTTGAAGCGCGATTTATACCAAAAAACAGGAGCTATTTGTAGAGTGAAGCGCCGAAAGTCGACGAAAAATACCGATATTGTCTACTAGCGTCTATTATTTAATCATCGACTTATCAATTCAGGGTCATATACACTGGTTATCCATCCAGACAAAAATATGAAAACTTGGTGTTGCCTATGGACACTCGTCACCTTACAAATTTCTCTTTGCCTTCGTTCACACGTTCGTACCGTATTCTGGCCGTTGTTTTAGGCTTCGTTTGCTTGATCGTTGCTCTGTACAGTGACAATCCAAAGTTACTGATCGTGGGTGCATTTTGCATTATTGCCCTACTCGGAACTGGTTATTATTTAATGTTGCGCAGCAGAGTGATGTTCACTCTCACACCGACGCATTTTCAGCAGCATTTTTATAAAGGTGGGTGGGTTTTAAAGTGGAGTAATATTGAAAAGATTGGCCTATGTACTTACGAACAAGATGGGTGGCATCAACCTCTTCCTTGGGTTGGTATCAAGGTTAAAGATTACTCGCCCTACCTCGATTCAATTTGCCCTAAAATCACTTGCGAGTTATTGCTGAGCCAGCGAGCACTTTTGTATCTGGGCGCCAAGCAAGCGGGTAAAGAGTCAAACTTTGAAGATATGGTGCTCGACTCATCGCATTACCATGCTCGCTGCACTGAGAGCGGTTGTGTGGAACTGAACAGATATAAAGAGTCACAAAATACTGACGAGGTTATCTTCAACGATAGCCAAACACAGACTAGCCCAGATTCATCCCATGAATCGAAATCCCATAAATCGAATGCGCAAAACGCAGTGATTAAAGACTATTCAGGATTGCAGGCGATGCTTGCGAATAGGATGAAATATCAGAGGGGTTTCCACGGCTACGATATTTTCATATCAACTCAAGATTTGAATATGAGTGGAGAAGAGTTTATTGGACTTGCTCGACGCTACTTGGCGGCTGCCGGGCGTCTTTCTGATTAAAATTAAACAGGTTTAAAAATAAACTCGCACGCAATAAAAAAGCTTAGCTTTCATAGGAAAAGCTAAGCTTCATTTTCAATCGTTCTTCTATTAAATCAAAGACCTAGTACAGAGGCATTTCATCTGCTACGAATGGGTTTGATGCGCGCTCACGGCCAAATGTAGACTCAGGGCCATGACCCGGAACGAATGTTACGTCGCTGCCTAGTGGCCAAAGCTTAGTCTTGATTGAAGCAATCAGCGTGTTGAAATCACCTTGAGGGAAATCCGTACGACCAATAGCACCGTTAAATAAAACATCACCAACAAACGCCATGCGCGCTTGCTCGCTGAACAGTACAACGTGACCAGGCGTATGACCCGGAGTATGAATCACATCAATCACTTGGTTACCAAAAGTCACTTTGTCGCCCTCTTCCAACCATGTGTTTGGTTCAAAGGCTTTGCACAGTGGGAAACCAAACATCTGGCTTTGATTCTCTAGACCTTGAAGCCAAAAGTTATCGGCTTTATGCGGGCCAACAATGTTCACGTTCAAGATCTCAGCAAGCGGTACAGTGCCGCCCACATGGTCTAAGTGACCGTGCGTCAGAACCAAGTTCACCACTTTAACACCTAGCTCTTCAATGATCGCAGCCAGCTGTTGAACATCACCGCCCGGATCGACAACGATGCCTTCCATTGTCTCATCACACCACACAATTGAGCAGTTTTGAGAGAAAGAGGTAACAGGGACAACTTGATACTTGAGAGACATATACAAACCTTAAAGGGCAAACTGAAATTTGGGCAAACTATGACATTGGATGTCTACTTTGACAAGTCCCTACCGTTTCGCTCGCAATCTAAGCCTAGCGCTACCAGCTGCGAACTGGGCCAGTATCGATATGGATAAAGTTGCTACGCGCATAATAACCAACACCACCCGCGTTCAGACTTTTAGCTACGTCTCTTAATTCTTTTAGGTTGACGCCATCAATACGGAAATCAATCGCTTTACCCAACATGTGGTAGCTCTTCTTAGCTACGCCACTCGACTTAGAGCGCAATGCTTCATTGGTCGCAGGAGAACGGTAACCAGAGATGATTTGAACTTCTTTTTGAATACCTAAGACATTTTGAATCTGAGTGATCTGATCAAACAGGTTCTTATCCATTGGGTGAATTTCATTACGGCGGAAATCGCGACATAATTTGCTGAGGCGTGCCATCTCGTCACCAACATAGTTAGTGCCATCGAAATAACAGGTCTCTAATCGTTCACCAGTGTGAAGATTGTTCATGCTAATCGTTCTTGGTTGATCAGGGTATGAAGCAAAAGCGATAGAAGGAGTAATTGAGGCGACAACAGCGGTACCACCAGCGTAAGTCAGAAACTGACGGCGTGAAAATAAACTTTGAGACATACAGCAAAAAAACCAATTAGATCGAACGAAAAATGCACGATACATAATGGTAATTGCTGCGTCAACGTACAAAAACCGCCCAAAAAGTTAGTATTTGTAACCTTTGCACGGTTAGTTATTGATCCACATTATAATTTTATCAATAGAAGCTTAGTTGTCATTTTTTGGTCAAGATCACCCTTATTGGCTTCGCTGATAATTAACCACCCTCTTTATCATATTGATAGATGTCACCACGATACTGTATGCCCCCTTCTTCAAACAATACGGTTTGATAAATGATATGTACGGGGATTCGCTTCTTGAGTCGCACCTTAGTATTAGGAGCAAGGTCATCACTTTGGTTAGGCACTTTCCTTACCTTAGTAGCAAACAACAACTCAGCCAATTCCTCTGCATGTTCAACACGTATGCAGCCGGAGCTATAAGCACGGAAGTCGTCATTAAACAGACCTTTACTTGGCGTATCGTGCAGGTAGATGGCTCGCTTGTTAGGTGTGTTGAACTTGTACAAACCTAGTGCATTACGTGAGCCCGCCTGTTGACGCATTCGATATGGGAAAGAATTGAAATTGATGGTCTGCCAATCGATCTCAGTGGTGTCGACCGTCTCCATAGTGCGCCAACCGTCAATCACTTGGAAGTTGTGTGTATCTAGATAGCTTTCGTCCGCTTTCACCTTAGGCAAGATGTCTTTGACCATGATTTTCCATGGCACATTCCAAGTCGGGTTTAGGATGACCGAATCGAGATTTATCTCTAAAAGTGGTGTTTTTCGCGACTTTCTGCCCACCACGACTTTGGACTCAAAGACCTCTTCACCATCTTCCCAATACTTCATATCAAAACTAGGGACATTGACGACGATGAGAGAGTCTCTGTCTCTAGGCCACAAACGAACACGCTCGGCATTCAGAGCCAATGAAGTCAATCGATCATCAAAGCTCATGTTGATCCATTTGATCGTATCTGGCCCGACGATCCCATCGTCTGTAAGGCCGTGCATGCGCTGAAAAGATTTAATCGCCGTTTGCAGATCTCGATCGAACTCGGGAAAATCAACCGCGATCATCGAGGTATCAACACCAACCAAGGCAATGCGCTCAACAAGAACCGTTTTGTCTGAAAGCTCGTCACCCAAGCGCTTCAAACCTTTCTGTCTATATCGTTCAATATTGAGTTCAGAGGCGGTTTCTAACACCGAATAGGTTGCTTTGAATTGGTCAAAATCCCCAACAGGCGGCGCGTAAGACAACACCATCTCCAATAAGTAATCATTGGCAACGCTGCTTTTTAATCTCATCAGAATATGCGGAGAAGGCGCTGGTAATTTGGAATGCAGCTTGCCCGAGAAGTACCACTCTTTACCGGCAAGCGGCGCATTTTCAACGTAGCTCAGGTAGTAGATAAAGGTATCGGTGAGTAATATGTCCAACTCTTGCCATTGAGCATTAGATTGATAGTGACGAATTTGCTTGAGTTGTCGCTCGAAGAGTGGTGCCATTTGAGCTTGTTCGAGAAGCGACAATTGAAATTCAAACGCCTTAACAAGTTCAGGTGAATCCCAAAGAATAGGCAGAGAAGAGTCTTGATAAATACTCTGGGTAAGCTCTGGATAAATCAGCATAAAAGAGAGCTCTGAATCAGCCGGAATAAATCGGCTCTCGTCAGAACTCGTATAGCTCCATGCGTGCACAGAAACTAGAACTAATAATCCACAGAAGTATTTTGCGAACATGCTTAACTCCATCACCAACCATCTCATAAGTATGGCAAAGAAATAGGAGTAAGCATGTTATTTTTAAGAGGCTTTATAAATCAGATTGAACTCCAATGGTTATCCCACTGGACCGATGATTGTTGAGTTGATTTCTCATAAGGCTTGCTTTGGCTTACCACACTTCCCGCCCCAGAGCTTAGTCGAAACTCACCATCAAGCAGCACAGCGCCAGAAGCATCAGATAATGCAGAGAGTTCTACTAACTCTTTGGTTTCTTTAGACCAAATACCGTAGCAGTTGCCTCTTGGCGAAGTCGCAATAATCCAATCGTCTGACGCCGCAATACTTGCGATATAGTGATTGAACCTTGCCCATTGCTCTGGCTCTGCGTTAAGTGATTCAAACTGTCCTCCTTTAGTATGCATCGCCAATAGCGAAGGATACTCATCTGGTTCGCCACGATATTGCTGGCCACAAAGCACGGTTTCAGCACCATCATGGGCTAAGTGTCGAATGCTCAGCTTCTTATCCAACAATTCAACCTGATCAAGTAACACACCTTCAGGAGAAACATAACTCAAGCTCGGCTGCATCGAATCGAGGTTTTTCGGTGTTCTACCATCAGTATGAACGCCACCAACGCCGATCGCGAGATTACCATCCGGCATGATGATCACTTCATGAGGCCCAATACCAAACCCGCTGAACTCTTCGACCTTACGATAGCCTTGTTCGACATCGTAAACGCCAATCACACCTTGGCTGCTGTCCGTTTTCCCTTCAGTGGCATACAGTAACTTACCATCTAATGAGTAAACGCCATGACCATAGAAGTGACGGTTGTTACCTTTTACGACCATTTTGATCTGCTGACCGTTTTTATAGTCAAACACCATAAAATAGTCACCAGGACGACGAGCAAAAACCACCGCATGTGATGAGGTTGGGCAAATCGCGACGCCATGACCACGATCTGGGATCGGCAGCTGACTCAATGGCATTCCATATTCGTCAGCCACAACCGCTGAATATTGGCCTCGCCCGTTCAGCGCACAACCGATTAATTGAGGCTCACTAGAGGAGCTCACAGCACCAGAGCGACTAGCGCAGCCAAACGGAAGCAATGGAACAGCTGCACAACCCAGTGCAGCTTTGAGTAGCGTTCTTCGAGTAGTATCAGTCACCATCGGTAGCATTAAATCCTATTACCACGCCAAGCTCTATCGCCACTTCTTCATGAATGAGGTACTTCAAACGTTCTAGTTTGTTGTATTGAGTCAGCACATCTCTATAGCCCTCTTTGCTCTGCAATAACTCAAACAAGCTTGAGTCTGTAGGCCAAGTATCTAGCGTCAATGTGAACTGGTCAGCAACGCGATCAGCTAGGTCGTTTAAGCCCTTCTCTCTCAACAAGCCGTCTAGACCATTGCCATCGGCAAGGTACAAATTCTGAAGTGCTGCTACATTCGCTTTTAGTTGAGTCATCGAGGTTTGTGCACGCCATGATTCTGAGAAGTAAGGACGCGGATGACCAATTTTCGCCATCGGGCGACTCAGCTTTTTCATGCTGTAATCAAGTTGGTTGGTCAATAAAGCGATGTATTCAGACTCCCAGCGAGTCTCGTCTAGCGCTAGCCAAGGGTTAACCTGCCATGCCTGTGCAATCGAAGATGACTTAATCGCTAAGTTTTCAGTAATCGCTTGTGATGATTGGCAACCTAGCGCTTTGTCTTGAAGCAGTGGCGATTGCTCGTCATAAAGCGACCATTCCAACGCACCTAGCCCTTGAACGGTCACACTCTGCTGCGCGATTTCGTCTTGAGTCCAAGCTTTTTTCTGCTGAGTTAGCTGACGCATCTTAAGACCCGTCGTGTTCTTTTTGTCTGGCCAGAATTGAACATTCCAGCTCTCTTCAAGCGCTGCTGTTGGGCCTCTTTCTTGGCCTTGTAGTGCCATCCAGCGGTTCATGGTGAGCTGCCACTGACTTTTCAAAGCACCTAACTCAACATCATTAGTTTGGCAGTAACCCTGCATCAAGACTTCTAGCTCGTTGGCTTGCTTGGCGAATAGGACTGCAGAATCAAACTCTTGTTGATAGACACTGCGACTGATGTGGTCGGTCGTGTCTGCTTGATAAGACACACCGTTAACCTCAGATGAAGCGGCTTGCTCACCCGATGATTGGCAGCCTGCCATGATTAATACCGACAAAGGCATTAACAAAAATTTATGTGTCATGCTGTTACCTTACTTCCTAATTTTTCTTTTAATTATATGAGTTCATTAAATACGAAACGACCGCTGGACTCGTATTCCTACAAGTTCAGCGGTGCTAAGTGGTTTGATAGCGGCTTTCTTAAGTCATTAGCCGTTAACTAAACTGAATTCAACTCAGCCTATAACGAGTTTAAGAACGCCAATAGCGCTTCACGCTCGCTGCTACTAAGAGCTAAAACGTTTTGTTTCGCCATTTCTGCTTCACCGCCATGCCAAAGCACAGCTTCCATAATATTTCTCGCACGACCATCATGAAGTAAGAACGTGTGGCCATTCACTTCTTTGGTGTAGCCTAATCCCCATAAAGGTGTTGTGCGCCATTCTTGGCCATTCGCAAGATACTCAGGACGGTTATCCGCTAAGCCTTCACCCATATCGTGCAGCAACATATCGGTATATGGGCTAATTAACTGCTTAGACAGTGCCGGTAAACCTTCACGCTCTGCCGTGCGGAATTCAGCTTGGTGACAACTTTGACAACCCGCGTCTTTAAACAGCTTTTTACCCTGAACAACGACTGGATTGTCGACATTACGACGAATAGGCACCGCTAGATGCTGAGAATAAAACTCAACAAAATCTAGAATGTTGTCGCTGACTTCTGGTTTGCCACCATTTGGAAAATCATCACAGGTTGATTGCGCTGATGTGCAGTTTTCATTCGGGAATAAGCGACTCGTTAAGCCCAAATCACCGTTAAACGCCGCCGCATTTTGCTGCATTAGGTTTGGCTGTCCAGCTTTCCAACCAAAACGACCTAGAGCCATTTCGTTGGTTTGAACATCGAGAACATAGTTAGCTTTACCTGAAATACCTTGCTTGTCGGCCAATTGCTGATCAGCAAATCCAAGAATCGTTTCTTTTGAAATGCTCACCATCAGCCCAAGGCCAATCATTGGCGGCGCAACGCGCTCAGAAAACTCTGTTTTAGGGTGCATCTCGCCAAAAGCAAGATCAATAATCTTTAGGGTTGGTTTACGCAGAGTCACGACTGTGCCGTCTTTTAATTCAACGGGAACATCTGTGTAGCTGATGTTCACTTTACCCTCTGGTTTCACACCTTGAAGCGCGAAATCTTGTAACTGGCCGCCGTAAGTCGGTTCTGGAATACCACCATCACGAATGAAGGCTTGTCTCTGCTCTGGCGTTTCGGCTGGAATACTTAAGCGAACTAACATTGAAACCGCGTTCTCATCGCCTTTTTCAGGCGCATGACCACGACCATCTTTAATATGGCAGTTTTGACAACCGTTGGTGTTGAATAGTGGGCCTAACCCATCACGCGCATCGGTTGATGAGGGTGCAGGTACCCAAGGGTTTCTGAAGAAACTGTTACCAACACTGAAATCCAAGCGTTTGCTCATTGGTAGATTGGCTGCAGGAAGAGAAAAAGCATTCGCTCCCTCTTTCTTCACAGTCGTTTTACCACCAGAGTAAGTTTCATGGGCATGTAATGGCGATAAGAAAAACAGTGCGGTTAATAGTGAGGCTGATAGATACGACTTCATACATTGCCTTGCGGTGTTTTTGATTTTAGTTTTTATGTGGGAGTAACTTTTTTGAATAACAAACAATTAAGGGCTCAATGAGAGCCCTTAATTGTTTTCGTCTCGGGTTCTTAGAACTCGTGATCAGCCGTGTCTGGGTTAAGGCTATCAATACCAATAACACCAGCGGCACGCTCAATCGCAGCGGTTTGAGACACTAGCGCAACAATCGTTTTGTTTACTAGTGCGTTACCCGCAGAGTTGTCAGCAGCAATTAGCTGATCGAAGTGCTGGTTGTTTTTCTCAGCAGACGTTACTAGTTGACCAACTTGTGCACGTGCTAGGTCAAACTGCTTTTGGATCTCTTTCGCAGCTTGCTCATCTTTTTGCTCTACTAGGTCAAACAGGCTTGGACCTGAAAGCAGAGTACCGTCTTCACGCTTATATAGACCCGTGTAAACGTTGTAGATGCCTTGCTCGTTGTAGTAGTGAGAGTTGTGCGTGTTATCAGAGAAACAATCGTGCTCGTCTTCAGTAGAGTTTGCTTCTAGTGCAACCTTCATACGCTCACCCGCTAGTTCACCTAGAGACAGTGAACCCATGCCAAATAGCATTTTACGTAAGCCGTTGTCGCTAGATTCAGAAAGAAGCTCTTGACGGTAGTTACCTTTCTCGCCTTCAGCCCACTGTTTTTCCATCCATTCTAGATCTTGGATAAGCAATTCAGCTGATGCTTTTAGGTATGCGCCACGACGGTCACAGTTACCATTAGTACACTCAGCGCCAACAACGAAGTCAGTGTAAGCACGCTCACCTGCACCGCTGTTTGTGCCGTTTAAATCTTGACCCCAAAGTAGGAATTCAATCGCGTGGTAGCCAGACGCTACGTTTGCTTCAGAGCCACCGATCTCGTTGAGATCTGCAATTAGTTCTGGAGTAATGTTGGTTGCGTCTACCGTTGTCTGACCAATTTGGAAAGTTTTATTAGCAACGATGTTTGCGCTAGCGCCTTCGTTACCAAGCTCATATTGGTAATCAGTCGAAACGTAATCGATTAGGCCTTCATCAAGTGGCCATGCGTTCAATTGGCCTTCCCAATCGTCAACAACAACGTTACCAAAGCGGAATACTTCTGACTGCTGGTAAGGTACGCGAGACTCAAGCCAAGCTTGTTTTACTTGTTCGAAATTGCCAGCAGAAGGAGAAGCTAAGAAGGTATCAATAGAAGAGTTCAACGCTTTTGCTGTAATTACGGAATCTGCAAACACGGCATGAGCAATATCTGCGTAATGTTCTACAACTTGATCTTGAGTTACTGCTGCGAAAGAAGAAGCAGAGGCAAAAAGGAGTGACGAAGTTACGGCTTTTGTCACTAAAGATTTAATAGTCATGAAGCATCCTTGTTGAGCTTTAAATTATTATTCGTAGTAATAGTGCAAACCATTATCATTTGCACTACGGATTGGAATAATACAAACTTACAATTTTATTGCAAGATAAATACAAAAAAACCTCACATATGTGAGGTCTTTAAACATTTTTATGTTAAGCGCAACAAAGAGACTAATCAGATATCCAGATTATGCTTACCGTGTGAGACTTTTGCCTTCAGGTAGCTTTCATTACCCGACTTAACATGAGCAGAGGTGTTCACCACTTCTTCAATCTCAATACCAAAAGATTTCAGCTCATTGATTTTCTTTGGGTTGTTAGTAACTAGGCGAATTTTTGTGGTTCCTAAAGCACGAAGCATTTCTGCCGCTTCAGTAAAATCACGCAAATCATCACCGAAACCTAGATGGTTATTGGCTTCGTAAGTGTTCATACCTTCACTTTGCAGGCGGTATGCATCGATTTTATTGTATAAACCAATACCACGACCTTCTTGGCGTAAGTAAAGAATCACTCCACCCGTCTCACCCATAATTCTAATGGTTTCGTCTAGCTGCTCGCCACAGTCACAGCGAGAGGAATGGAAAACATCACCAGTCAGGCACTCAGAGTGCATACGAACAAGAGGTATGTCTTGTGTCTTGTCTGCTGATTTAAATATCACAGCAACATGCTCTTTATCTGTTTTCAATCCATGAAAAGACAGAAGTTCAGCATCAATACTGCTTGTTACCCCTACTTTGAAATCTATTCTGGCACGCACTTCCGCCATAGCTATACTCACTTGAAAATTCGATGTATTTAACAACACTACATTATATGTCTAGGCAATATTTTGTAGCTAACTATCTAATGATAGACACTATGAGGCTGTTAACAATTTTTTTCAAGGTCGACCATGCACTAATTGTTATATTATAACAATAATTTTTCAGGTAACAAAAAACCCCACATTGGAATGACCAACATGGGGTTATAAATTAATCAGTTGCGGCTAAGACTACGATTTTTTACAGAACGATCAACTTACTTGAGTTTGCTTCCAGATGACAAGCTGAACCCAAGCGTTCTCTAATTCGTTTAACTCTTCTTGAGTAAGCGTAGAAATGCTCGACTTTGCACTGTATTTTTCTGCCCATTTGTCAGATCGGACACGAGTATGGAACTCTTTCTTTAAATTTGAGATTACGTTATCCACAGATACATCCTTATATAACAGTGCTTAGCCTTTATAATCCTTTAATGTTACAAAATACAGGTCAATTGGTAAACAGTAATACATAATTTTTATGAGCTCTTTCTAACACTTTTTACTGATAGATATATAAATAAGAGAAATAATACGCTCGGAAGTAGCCAAAGTAATAAGTTTGAAACACTCATTGCTGGTTTATAGAGCACAAATTCACCGAACCTTTCCGTCATATATTGAGTAATCTCATTATTACTCTTCCCTGCTTTCACCATATTGAATACAACGAGGCGTAAGTCTTTTGCAATTGGAGAGTTCGACTCAATCAAGTTTTGATTCTGGCATTGCGGGCAACGTAGGGTTTTTGCCAATGTAATAGCGCGCTGCTGTTGTTCTGGGTTTTCAAACTCAAACAGTTCAACTTGAATACTCGTATCCTTATTACTGGCTGTAAACAGATCTTCTGCCAAAGTCGGAAAACTAATAACCATAAGCGTAGACAGCACAACGAGTGCTTGTATTAAAGGCTTCATCATCCATTCGCACCATCAAAATACATCGCAAGTTCTTCTTGCCACACTGATTTGTTGATCACGCCCAGTAACTTCTTAATGATTTGGCCGTCAGCGTCGACCAGATACGTTTCAGGAGTACCGATTACGCCGAGTTCTAACGCTAGCTTACCTTGAGGATCACTGATCACCGTTGAGTACGGATTGCCATCGCTCGATAACACATTGATCGCTGCCCCGGAGTTATCTCGATAATTGAGCCCAACAATTGGAATACCTTTATCATGAAGTTTGAGCAAAAAAGCGTGCTCAGTTTTACATATACCGCACCACGAAGCCCATACATTAACCAGTTGATAAGGATGCTGAGTGACATCAGCCAACGTAATTTCCTGTTTACTACTGATGCCTTCACTATTCGCTAACGCAGTAGATATGAATTCTGGGAATGCCCTTTTTTGCTCCGACACAATCGTCGATTGCTGCTTATTATTGAGCGCAAAGGCAAAACCCAACACCACCATTAATGCCAAGATAATTAACGTGATGAGCTTGTTACGAACGCTGGTATGCATACTGTGACGCCTTAACGGTTTTCTTTTTACGATGACTCAATGAGAGTAAAGCGCCAAGAATGGAGAACAACCCACCAAACCAGATCCAGCGTGCATACGCCTTGTACTGCACTCGAAATGCATAAGCGGTGGAATCTACTTTCTCGCCCATGGTGATATAAACATCGCCATGCCAGAACCACTTCATTGCAGGCTCACTCATGTTCATGACTCGAACTTGGTAGTGTCTTCTTTCTGGCGCTATGGTAAATCTTTTATCGTCGGCATCTAAGTTTAGTATCGCCTTCTCTGCGGTAAAATTTGAGGCGACATAAAGCTCGGTATCACGATGAGAAAGCGTCCAATCCATGAACTCTACTTGTGCGCCCGGGCTTAGTTTATAGCTGCGCTCAAATGAGTGATAGCTATTCATTGCAGCGCCTACAGCGAGTACTGCAACCCCGACATGAGCAAAAGTCATCACCCAGACTTTGCTTTGGAACTTAGCGCCGCGCGTTACCGCCAAGCCATACACATGAGTGAGTAAAACCCAAAATGCGAGTGACCATGTCATTAATACCATCACTTGGGTCTGCTCGACTTGCAAAGCGTAACAGGCGAACCCTAGACCAATAGATACTAGAGCGATCAGCGTAATAACACCTTTAGTCGCTTGAGGTTTAATACTCAGTAAAGGGGCTAAGCCGACGACGGCTAACGCAAGCAAAGCCAAAGGAGCAATCAACAGATTAAAGTAAGGCGCACCTACCGATATGTTCCCCAACCCAAGCAGTTCAAAGACCATTGGATAAAACGTACCAAACACCACAACAGCGGTCGCCAGGACAAAAATGAGTACCGCAACTAAGCTCAAAAAACTTTTGCTGGCGAAGCTGGTAATCGGATTAGATTCAAAAGATTCTCCTCTGATGATAAGCAGAGAAAATGAGCTCACCAGTACCAACACTAATATAAGTAGCAGTGCGATACCTTTGGTTGGGTCAACGGCAAAAGCATGCACCGACGTTAATACGCCAGAACGAACAATAAAGGTGCCTAAGATACTCAAACAAAACGTAATGAAAGCAAGGCTGAGAGACCATTTCAAGAGCTGTTGTTTGCCCTTAGCAACGCCTAGACTGTGCAGTAAAGCTGTTGAAGTAAGCCACGGCAACAAGCTGGCATTTTCAACAGGATCCCAGAACCACCAGCCGCCCCAGCCTAATTCGTAATACGCCCACCAAGAACCAAGAATGATCCCTGCAGTTAAAAAGATCCAAGCGACTAGACACCAACTGCGACAATGGGCAACCCAATCAAACTCAATAGGATCAACCAGCAAAGCGGCTACAGCAAATGCCAGCACCACAGAAAAACCGACATAGCCAAGGTAAAGTAATGGAGGATGAAAGATCAGCCCGACATCTTGCAACATTGGGTTAAGGTCACGCCCTTCTAGCGGCAAGATCGAGTTCATTTCAAATGGATTTGATGCGAATAACGTGAACCAAGCAAATATCGCGAGCAGTAGATTCATTACCCACAACACACGGCTTTGGTATTCATTCGAATAGTGTTTTTGTAAGGCAATCACGCCAGACCAAACGCTAATCGTCAGTACCCAAAATAACAAGGAACCTTCATGGCCTGCCCATACGGCTGCTAGCTTAAAAAATGAGGGTAATTGAGTATTTGAATGTTCAGCGACATAGAGAATAGAGAAGTCATCACTGACAAAAGCATAGCCAAGCAATGCAACAGAAGTGAGAGAAAACAGCGCACTTGAAAGAGAGAAACTGCGGATTAAACCTATATTTTGCGTCCGTTTGTTTAGCATTTGATAAAACGAATGCACACCAATAATGCTACTGAGTACAGCAACCAACACTAAACTAAACAGCCCCAAAGAACCGACCATATCACCTCAATAAGGCTCCGCTTGAGCAGAGCCGATCTGAACACGCATCTCATATTTGTTTAAAGCATGTTCATTAATAAGCAGATATTTAGTATCCAACATCTGCTCACTAATAAACTTGAGCAAAATTAAGCTATCGTTAACTGCCCTGCATAAAGAACAAAAGTTCGTAGCATCAATACGCCCATTAGGCTTAGCGAAGTCACGGAGAAAATATACACCGAGCTATGGCGGATTGAGGTTGGTGTAACGGCATTCAGCAGCAACGGTAAAACCATACCGACACCGATGACACCATACCAGAACCAACTCGCCCAGAAACCACTACCAATTGCATTCCATACTGCTTGTTCACTTTGACCACCAGCGAAGATCAGCCCAGTAAAGAAAGTAATTAGAACAAACAACTCAAACATCACGACTGGACGTTCGAATCCGTGAATCCATGAAATAGTCAGGCTATGAGGTGATTCTTTAAAGACCAGCACACCAAATAAAATACACGCCGCCGCTCCCGAAGATAAGCTCGAGAATAAGAACAAAATCGGCAGCACTGGGTTATTCAATAGTGGGAAAGTATTTAAAGCTGAAAGCAAGAATCCGGTATAAGCGGCAAGCATCAGAGCAAGAACAGCTAAGAATATTTCCAGAGCATTCTCAAACACTTCTAATTTGCCAATCCAATTACCGACAAAATCAAGTCGGCCTTTTAGCCATGCTTGATCATTCAAGAACACGACTATTTGATCTCTAAATATAATGCCGATCCAAAGGAATAAGATCACCATATATACTTGGAATAAGATCACACCCATCGACATCACAGACGTTGGATTATAGAAGATCATGATCTTCCAAAAGGATAACGGTTTTGTCAGGTGGAAAACCAAGATAAGCAGACCTGAAATGATCCCAAATGGCGCAAGAAAAGCCGTGGCCTTTAACACACCATTATGAGCAGGATCGCCTTCAATGACCTTACGTTTTAGGTAAATGGAGATCATTACGGCACCCGCCGACATCCCCGCGAGAAATAGATAGATTGCTATAATCCAGTCCCATACCACGGTACCAGACTGAAAAGCTGCGTCCCATGCACTCATAATCAAATCTCCCCTTTTTGGTGTGGCACTTTATAGAGTTTTGGCTGAGTACCTAGATAAGCTTTATCTCTGTAAACCACCTCAGATTGAAGCACCTGGTTTATCTCACTCTCAGGGTCATTTAGATCGCCAAAGACCAGCGCATTGGTCGGGCAAGATTCGACACAAGCAGGCAACTTCCCTTGTGCAAGATTGGTATCACGGCAGAAGTTACATTTATCTGCGGACTTGTTCTCAGGATGGAAAAAGCGCACTTGATATGGGCAAGCCAATAGACAATAACCACAACCGACACACTTCTCTTGATGAACGTCGACAATGCCGGTTTTTTCATCTTTGTAGGCCGCGCCTGTTGGGCAAACCATCACACAAGGTGCGTTATCACAATGCTGGCAAGAGTTACGAGTAAAACGGTAATCAACATTGGGATATTCGCCTTGGGGCTCACTCTTAATAATTTCTAAGCGCGATACACCTTCAGGTACTTTATTTACTTCACGACATGCTTCGGTACAGGCGGTACAACCAATACAAGCGGTTTCGTCATGAATCATTCCATAACGTTTAGTGCCATCTTCTTGAACATTGGCTAGCGTCTTGCGACTTGTTACCGCCGCAGTTCCCGCTACACCTGTGGTAAAAATAACGGCACCAGCGCCTGCTAAAAAGTTTCTTCTTGAGCAGCTCATAGATTACTCCTCTTCTTTCTTCTGGTTGAAGTCTGAATGGCAATCCACACACAGCTTGATGGTTTGCTTCTTATCTAAGCCCAACACCTTTGCTTCAGTCGCATGAACATCATGGCAGTTTGAACACGTTAAGTTTTGCGCGTGAACATCGTGAGTCCAACTCGCTTCACGCAGATCATCAGGCTTGTGACAATCGATACATTGGCTATTGGCATCTAAAATTAAGCTAGGGTCTAGGAAAACCTTTTCAGTTCCCGGTTGTGATTGAGCCTCGCGATACTTCACCACTTCAGGCGCACCTTCACGGTGATCGGGGCTAATAGAACTATGACAGTCGGTACAATTTACTTCGCGGCCAAGCAAAGCGTGTGCACTTTCACCATGTGAACCCAATACCGTTTCTTTTGAATCTTTATGGCATTGAACACACTTGTAGTCTTTGTCGCGGATTAATTCGACTTCATGTCTTGTTGATTCTCCTACTGGCGTAACAGCAGGCTCAGCAACAGCATGAATGGAATAACCATAGAGGCAGAATGCTAGAAGGGATTTAAGCATTATGACTATGGCCAATTTAATATTGCCCATTTTATCCTTTCCTTATACCGGCATTATTTAACTCTCAACTAAATAATATTCCGGTTAAACAAAAGTACCCTTAAACGATATTATTACCGCTTAAATGATATCAATTCTTATTTTGGATAAGCCACAACGCTTTCTATAGTTAGAATATACCTCTAATTGGGTAATACGAAATTTGGATGGGTTAATCTGTGAACGCAATCACCCTATTTATATCGTGGTCAATTTAGGTAATTGATTGTTATATATGATAATAATTCTCAATTAAATTTTAATAATACTGCCAACCAATACCCCTTTAGGGGTATATAAACTTCAACGTGATTGAAGTCACTACCATTAATTGATCTAAGACAAGCTATATCCAACACGTAACAAAATGTGTTTGTTTATGAATTAATATAAACAGGAATTCTCCAGTTCTTAATTTGAATAGCAAACTCACAACGCTTGGTATAAGAATCAGTATATTGGAGATATCACTGTGAAAAAGCATTGGATACGTAATTCGGTCACAGCACTATTAATGGTTAGCGCATCACTAGCAAGCGCGACCAGTTTTGCTGCGTCTGAACAAAAAGAAATTGGCGATCCTCGTAACGACCAGTTCGAGCAAAACCACCCAGATCAATATCATTCATGGAGACAGACTTCAGAAAGCGAAGTTATTGAAGATGCACTAAAAGAAGATCCCAACATGGTTATCATGTGGGCTGGCTACGGCTTCGCAAAAGATTACAACAAGGCACGTGGTCACTTTTATGCGATTGACGATGTACGACAAACGCTTCGTACTGGCGGCCCAACGGACGAAAGCTCAGGCCCAATGCCAATGGCATGTTGGAGCTGTAAGAGCCCAGATGTAGCACGTGTTATTGAAGAACGTGGCGAAGATGGTTACTTCGAAGGTAAGTGGGCGCGTCTTGGCAACGAGATCATTAACCCTATCGGCTGTTCAGACTGTCACGATACCAAAAGCGAAGGCTTTAAAAATGGTGAACCAGCACTTAAGGTGACTCGTCCTTACGTTGAACGTGCATTTGAAACGATTGGTAAAAAGTTTGATGAACAAAGCCGCTTAGACCAACAAGCTTCTGTTTGTGCTCAGTGCCACGTGGAATACTACTTCACAGGGCCAACCAAAGGTGTGAAATTCCCTTGGGACCAAGGTACAACCGTTGGCGACATGGAACGCTACTATGATGCAATCAACTTTAAAGATTGGACGCATAAAGTATCGAAAGCACCAATGCTGAAAGCACAACACCCAGGTTTTGAAACATGGCGCGAAGGCATCCATGGTAAGAACAAAGTCGTTTGTGCTGACTGTCATATGCCGAAAGTGACCAAAGAAGATGGCACTGTTTATACCGACCATAAAGTGGGTAACCCATTCGACCGCTTCGAAGATACGTGTGCAAACTGTCACACTCAATCGAAAGAAACCATGCGTAACATCGTTTCAAGCCGTAAAGCGCAAGTTCTGAACATGAAGCTGACTGCTGAGAAACAAATCGTAGCCGCTCACTTTGAAGCAGGCGCGGCATGGGAAGCGGGTGCGACAGAGCAAGAGATGGAGCCTATCCTACTGGATATCCGTCACGCTCAATGGCGTTGGGACTACGCTATTGCGTCTCACGGCATTCATATGCATGCACCTGAAATCGCTCTAGAAGTGCTAGGTACTGCCGTTGACCGCGCTGCGGATGCTCGTACTAAAATTGTTCGTCTACTGGCGAAGAAAGGCATCACCGATCCAATCGAAATTCCAGATATCTCGACAAAAGAAGCGGCTCAAAAAGCGCTTGGAATGGACATGGATAAGATGAACGCTGAGAAACAACACTTCTTAGACACGGTTGTTCCTAAATGGGAAGAGCAAGCTGAAAAGCGTGAAGCCAACTACGAATACTAGTTTCTTCAATTAGACCATTAAGTAAAAACCAGTCACACTATTGTTGTGTGGCTGGTTTTTTTAGGTTTTAGGGGAAGACACATCAATATCGATACCCCTAATCCACTCGCCAATTCAAGGAATAAACAATGAAAATCTTACTTTCGCTTTCGGCATTATGTATTGCACTACTCAGTTCAGGCGTTCACGCATCTGAGCGTGCTGAGACAGGGTGGGAATTAATAGAGAAAGGTGCATTAGTGGTTGATGTCAGAACACCTGCAGAGTTCGAACAAGGGCATCTAAATAACGCCATCAACTACCCTCTTTCTGAAGTGGCTACTCACTTTGCTAAGATAGATAAAGACCAACCCATCGTGTTGTATTGCCGCAGTGGCAATCGTTCAGGGCAAGCTTATCAATTCTTGCGCGCTCAAGGGTTTACTCAAATCCACAATGCTGGTGGCTTAATCGAAATGCAGGAAAGCCAATAACTTGAGAGATTAATGGCTTTAGAGGCTAATCGCTTCAAAAGTAAGTCGTTTCAAAGGCTAATCAGGAAGAACAGCCTATTGACCAAGCCTAGCGGATCATCTGTTTGGCTTGGTTGATCGAATGGATAATAGAAACACGATCAATGCCCTTTTGATTGGAATCTAAGATTTGAGTCCACGCATCAATCGCTTGTTGATAGCGCATACTAATGAAGTGATCGGTCGCAATCAGCATCAATGCCGTACGATCATTGGGATCAAGCTGCATGGAGTGATCCAGTAACGCATTCACGTCATCGCTCATCGCTTGAGAACGAAGATAGTAAAGTGCGGTTGCTTTGGCAGCATAGAGGCCCGAAGGCGCTTGAGGATCTAAGCGAATCGCATAATCGTAACAAGTGAATGCCGCATCAAACTCCCCTTTCTGCATGTACACACCACCAAGCTTAAACCATAAGTCGGATTGATTCGGGTCTTGTTTGAGGCTTTGCTGAAGATCATCTTCGAAGTCTGTCGCCGTGTAGTTATTGCTATCATCCAAAGGAAGTTGAGGTAACTCTTGTTTCAGTTGAGACCAGACCAGCACGCTCAAAGCCACTGCAGTAAGAGAAATCACCACATTGCCTTTTAGATGGCTGCCATTGTTGCTCGCGGCAATAACGATCACAATCAAAAACAGGCTCATTAGTATCAAAGCAACCAACAACCAGATATCCATTCCACATCCCTTTTATTTAGATCCATCCCTACTCTATCGTTTTCGCACCGCCTCGTTATTGATCAAAGTTTAGCGTTCGAGATTTAGTGCTTAAACTTTCGCATAAAAGCGACGGGTTAAGGTTGGTGCTCAGACCTAAGCCATAAGCCATAAGCCATAAGCCATAA
>NZ_JACJFF010000450.1:0-248 GCF_014164465.1 Vibrio sp. SG41-7
GGGGCTTTCTTTCTGCTCATAACAAACAGGATGAAGCACTGGAATGATCACTCAATAGTAAAAAGTGGATCAAGTGCTGAGTGTCACACTTTTTCTGTCAATAGGGGCTTGGTGAACACTTACCTCAGAAAAGCTTAAGCCTGAAAATGGGGGCAGCCAAAGCAAACTTTCAGCTACTCAAACCATGCATCTTATCGAACATTTGACTGAGCATACCTATTCCCATACTCATCAAATTGTCGTGTATG
>NZ_JACJFF010000451.1:0-248 GCF_014164465.1 Vibrio sp. SG41-7
TAACGATTTTGCAGGTAATAATCTTCAAAATCCTGCGCCATGTCCTGGACGAGGTTAAGGCATTGACGCTTAGCTACCTGAGCACCGGTGGTTTGTGCAATCTGCTGGGCCACATGGTCGTAGGCACTGTGATTTATTTGTTCAGCCAGTCGCAGCCTGACTCCGTCAGAGAACTGATCTTTGCCCAGATTCAGGCTTTTATCCAATGGATGCACCCCCTTCATTTTGCGCTGGCTATAACGTTTGCG
>NZ_JACJFF010000452.1:0-247 GCF_014164465.1 Vibrio sp. SG41-7
TGTGCAGAGCAAGCGGCGCCACATTCTGGACACGAGTAAAGTACTCCACGTTCAGCCCCCACTTGTAGGTGAAGCTCATAAGGAGAATGTTCTGTATTAAGGGATTGGTCGATAAGTTTCCAGGGTGCTTGCAGCCCCAACCCGAGCATAAAAATATCAGAAGAATTCAATGTGGCTGGACCTTGTATTGGAGCCTATTTAGGAGGTGCATATTTTAACCCAAATCCACACAAAACGTCGAAGAGCC
>NZ_JACJFF010000453.1:0-247 GCF_014164465.1 Vibrio sp. SG41-7
GTAAGCGCTCCATAAACCCCGCATTCTAATCACCTATCACGAATAATAAGATCAAGTCTCCAACCATGAGGAGATTTAAAATGGGAAAACGACACACCAATCAAGAATGGCAAATGCTTATAGAGCAATCTGAATCGAGTTCATTGTCAACGCTTGCATTTTGTAAGCTCAATGAGCTCAATCCCTCAACGTTTTATGCTAAGCGCCAGCAACTCAAAAAAGCGGATGTCTCTCAAGGCTTTGTACG
>NZ_JACJFF010000454.1:0-247 GCF_014164465.1 Vibrio sp. SG41-7
GGGCTTTCTTTCTGCTCATAACAAACAGGATGAAGCACTGGAATGATCACTCAATAGTAAAAAGTGGATCAAGTGCTGAGTGTCACACTTTTTCTGTCAATAGGGGCTTGGTGAACACTTACCTTATTTGAGCCGTATAATTTCTGGCAACCCACGGCGAGATTTCGAGGGTGACCACGCTCCCAGAAGGCTGCCCCTTCTCTTGGGGGAATAAGCGCAATGGCTCCCTTAATCTTAATAGCAGCGT
>NZ_JACJFF010000455.1:0-246 GCF_014164465.1 Vibrio sp. SG41-7
TTCAAGGAAGCCATAGACCAATTTTTTACTGTAACTCTTCCAGAGATTGCAGGTTCGTTGACGTCTCGAATCAATGACAATTTTCAGGTGTTTAAGCCTGCATCTTCAAGTTGATTGGGTATAGTTCTATTCGGTGGCTGTTGTGTATCAGTCGATCCAATAATGCGTCGGCTACGGTGGCGTTTCCTATCATGGCGTACCACTCCTTCACGGGTAATTGGCTTATCATGATCGTGCTGCTTATTT
>NZ_JACJFF010000456.1:0-246 GCF_014164465.1 Vibrio sp. SG41-7
CACGAGTCGTATCGTGTTGGTTAATCAGCGTGATTTTTTGTTCATTGGATAGTGTTATTTTCATGTCACCTAGCATGATCCTCATTTTGGCTAAAATCAAGCACCTTCAATGATCACGGGTATAATGATGGATTAAGCAATCTTGTCGAGTTGGACTTACAAAGTAATTATCTGTCTTCGGATAGCGACAACGATGGCTTAAATGATGGTGTTGAGCATCAGCTTGGCTGGGATGTCTTGGTTGCA
>NZ_JACJFF010000457.1:0-246 GCF_014164465.1 Vibrio sp. SG41-7
TACTGCATGAACTTAATTTGAGTTGGATAACGACACGATCAAAGCACCCAAAACAATCAGAAGAAGCTCAAGAATCTTTTAAAAAAATTCCCAATAGAAACGATCCTTAAGATCCCTGGGCATATCCACTTAAAAGAAGTGCTTGTTTGGTTTCAAGATGAAGCTAGATTTGGTCAACGCAATACCACAACCAAGATTTGGGCAGAAAAAGGAACTCGACCTAGAGCCGTTCAACAGCAACAATTT
>NZ_JACJFF010000458.1:0-246 GCF_014164465.1 Vibrio sp. SG41-7
TATTCCGCTGATTCCGGCCACTAGTTCCGGTTTAACCGGACACCACTAATCTCTCGCTTTTCTCTAACTCTATTTTTACTCTATCTGTCCGGATTGCGCCAGTTTTCGCATTGATTCTCCTCCTATACCCGTGATCAATGAAGGTGCTTGATTTTCGATAAAATCAGGATCATGCTAAGACCCATGAAAATTACACTGACTCCTCAACAAAAGCTGCAACTCGAGCAGATGCACGATTCTACTCGT
>NZ_JACJFF010000459.1:0-246 GCF_014164465.1 Vibrio sp. SG41-7
TACTGCATGAACTTAATTTGAGTTGGATAACGACACGATCAAAGCACCCAAAACAATCAGAAGAAGCTCAAGAATCTTTTAAAAAAATTCCCAATAGAAACGATCCTTAAGATCCCTGGGCATATACCCAATCAACTTGAAGATGCGGGCTTGAGCACTTGAAAATTATCATTTATTCGAGACGTCAAAGAGTCTGCGATCTCAGGTAGAGTCACAATGCAAAAATTCTCGATGGCTTCTCTGAAT